>JAFYIK010000126.1 GCA_017538685.1 Bacteroidales bacterium
CGCCGTCGGACACGCTCCGGACATAGAGATCTCCGCCGCTGGTGTAGGCCACCAGGGTGGAATCGGGTGAATATGTTGGGTTCACTATGGCCACAGCGGCCGCGACTAACAGGGTCAGGAAGTTCATTTCACAAAGAATCTGTCGGGGAAATTGACCAGATACACTTTCTCCACGGCTCTGGTCAGCGCCGTGTAGAGCCACTTAAGGTCGTCCGGGGTCTGCTGGTCCATCCAGAACGGGCAGTCGATGAAGACGCACTTCCACTGTCCGCCCTGCGATTTGTGGCAGGTGACGGCCTGGGCATATTTGAGCTGAAGGGCGTTGAAATATGGATCTTCGCGCACCGCCTCCCAGCGTTTCTTCTTGGAGGAGATGTCCGAATAGTCCGCGTTAACACCCTGATATAAGGCATTTTGCTGTTCGTATGTGAGCGAGGCGGATTCAGACTCGAGGGTGTCCAGGCAGACCTTCGCCGTGACCTGCTCGTCGTCGTAGTCCGGAAAACGAAGGGTTGCCTCCGCGAAGTGGAGCCCGTAGCGGTCTTCGAAGCCCCTTATGCGCACCAGCTCCGCGATGTCGCCGTTGGCGATATAGCCCATCGGAGAATCCTCGTCCAGGAACTGGTAGCAGTTCTTGACTATCATCAGCTTGTCTCCGCGAATGAGACGTTCCTCCTTGAACTGCACGGTCGAACGTATGCCCAGGTTGTACCTGATGGCCCTTTTGTTCGAGCGGCAAAGGATGATGGTCTCGTCCTCGCCATAATAGTCGTATGCCGCACCTATCTTTTCGGTCAGTTCTTCCCCGCCTATGCGCTCGATGTCTGAATACCCGTCGAGCTTGAGCCTGACTGTGCCGGCGTTCAGATTCTCGCGCAGCGAAGTCGCGTTCATAAGGATGCCGGAAGCCTGCGCCTGGCGCACGACCGTGGTGAGGGTCGCGAAGCGGACGCCGCCGAAGGCCGCCATACAATCGGGCGAAAGCGCCGGGCTTTCGTCCATCCCCACCGGCGGCAGCTGCGCGGCGTCGCCTATCAGGATGAGCCTGCAGTCCAGTCCGGCGCGGACATAATCCACAAGGTCTTCCAGCAGGTTCCCCGTGCCGAACATACTCTGCCCGGGAGCATCGCCAGTGTCGATTCCTATCAGCGAGGCTTCGTCCACCACGAACAGGGTGCTTTTGCACTTGTTCTGCGAAAGGGAGAACTGGCCATAGCCGTCGGAGCCGACGCTTTTCTGCCTGTAGATGGCTTTATGGATAGTCTGGGCGGGGGCGCCTGCAAAGGAAGAAAGCACCTTCGCCGCGCGGCCGGTCGGGGCCAGCAGCACGGAAGGCACGCCCAGCCCACGTAGGGCGCTGATTACCGCGGACACGGCGGAGGTTTTGCCCGTGCCGGCATAGCCGTTCAGCACGAAAATATCACCTTCGTCGGATGTGAGGAACTCCCCCACCTCGCGGAAAAGCCTTTCCTGGCAAGCGGTGGGTTCGTAAGCGAAATTCTTGAGGAATTCTCCCGTTAGGAATGCGGCCCTGTCTGCCATCTCTACCTCCTGTGACGGTCGAAGATCATCGCCACTACGGCGACTATAGGATAGATTTCCACACGGCCGAGGAACATATCGAACGCGAACAGGAACTTGGCTCCGCCCGACAACGCTCCGTAGTTGCTCATCGAGCCTATCTCGCCGATTGCGGGACCCACGTTGCTGAGCGAGGCCACAGAGCCGGAGAATGCGCTTTCAGCGCCGAGGCCGAGGCACAGGGCAATGACGGTGGAGACAACCAGCATCACGCCGTAGAACGCTATGTAGAGCAGGTACTGGGTCACTTCTTCCTCGTGCAGCACGCGCGTTCCCACCTTCACCTCATTCACCAGGTTGGGATGCAGGGTCTTGCCTATCTGGCGGCCTATGGTCTTGAAAAGGATGAACACGCGGTCCGCCTTGATACCGCCGGAGGTCGAGCCTGCGCAGCCGCACATCACCGCCATAGCCAGCAGCAGCACGTTAGTCCACATCGGGAAAGCGGCATTGTCCGCGATAGCGAAGCCGGTGGTGGTCACAGTGCTGATGGTCTGGAACGCTCCGCACCAGAGGGCGCGTCCGAGCGACGGGATGGTGTCGCTGAACTTCAGCGAGATGCCCGTTATTATAGACACCGCGAACACCGCCACCAGGTAGAACTTGAGGACGGGGTTGTTCAGCGGCTTGAGCGAGCGGTTCACGACCGACAGGAACAGAAGCCCGAAATGCAGCGAGGACAGCAGCATAAACACCATCGTAAGCCCCTCGATAAGAGTCGAATGGAAGCCCAGGATCGATATGTTTTTGGTGCTGAAGCCGCCCGTGGCGCTAACGCTGAAGGCCTGACACACGGCATCCAGAGGCTGCATACCCGCGAGCAGGTAG
>JAFYIK010000127.1 GCA_017538685.1 Bacteroidales bacterium
AGGAACGAAGGAGGTATGGGCGTAGGCGGTACCACCTGGGGTTTGCCACGCTACTCGGAAGGCTCTTTTTCGGCAAGATTTCCTTTTGCAACGGTGCGCCTTTTCGACAAGGATATGCCCTTGAGCGTGGAGTTGAAAGCCTGGAATCCTTTCATTCCAGGCGACGAGGACGATTCCGGTCTTCCAGTTGCCGGCCTTGAATACACATTTACGAACATTAGCGATGATGAGGTAGAATGTGTATTCTCATTCAATACCAGGAACTTTATGTTCCGTTCAGACCAGGCCCGAAGCGCGGTAGAGGCTTTCCCTGGAGGCTTCGTTCTTCTTCAGGACCCCCCGCGGAACGCTCCGGACATAGAAGGGAAGTTTGCTATATGGACTACCGCGGAAAACGTTTCGGTGGACCATTGTATGTTCAGAGGAGGATGGTTCGATCCCCTCACAATGTCCTGGAATAAAGTGGCTTCCGGGGACATCACGCCGGTCGCGCCAGCTGAAGGCGCTCCTGGAGCGGCTCTTTATGTTCCACTCACAATCCAAGCCGGCGAGCAGAAGACAGTGGTGCTCAGATTTGCCTGGTACGTACCTCATTCTGTGCACCGTATGGGCCTTCTGGCCGAAAACGACTACGACCGCGGTCCGGTCTATAATGCCGATGACTGGAAAGACGTTCCGGATCGGTATGAACCTTACTACAGCCGACGCTTCTCCAGTGTGGAGGAAGTTGCGGCATATTGGAACGATAATTATGACAGGCTGAAACAAGAAACGTCTCTTTTTACAAAGACGTTCTACGACACGACCCTTCCGGAAGAAGTGGTTGAGGCCGTTGCAGCCAACCTCACCATACTGAAATCTCCCACAGTGATGCGCCAGCACGATGGCCGCTTCTGGGTGTGGGAAGGCAGCGGAGACCACTGGGGCAGTTGCCACGGCTCTTGCACACACGTTTGGAATTATGCCCAGGCGGTGCCGCATCTTTTCCCGCGAATGGAAAGGTCTCTGCGCGAGACCGAATTCCTTGTGGATCAGGCCTTGGACGGCCATCAGGTTTTCAGGGCCAATATCCCCATCAGCCCGGTCCACCACGATTTCCACTCTGCCTGCGACGGACAACTTGGGGGGATACTCAAAGTCTATCGTGACTGGAGGATAAGCGGAGACTCGGAATGGATAAAGAAGTTGTATCCCCGTATCAAGGAAAGTATGGATTATTGCATCCGTACCTGGGATCCCCGTCATACTGGTGCGCTTGAGGAACCCCATCACAATACTTATGACATCGAGTTCTGGGGCCCGGATGGGATGTGTACAAGTATTTACGCAGGAGCGCTCAACAGTTTCATAAAGATGAGCAAAGCGCTCAAAAAGCCGTGCAAGGAGTATGAAGCGCTGCTGGAGAAATCGCGTAAATATATGACGGAGCAGCTGTGGAACGGAGAGTATTTCTATCAGCAGGTGCGCTGGAAAGATCTCAGCGCCGGCAATCCGGCCACGTCACAGATGTTCCATTCAGGCTATTCCCCCGAGGCTTTGGCTATCCTTGAAAAGGAGGGCCCGAAGTATCAGTATGGAACTGGATGCATTTCTGATGGAGTGATCGGCTGCTGGCTTTCTCTGGTTTGCGGACTGGATGAACCAATCGACAAGGCATATGTTCGCTCTCATCTGGAATCCGTCTATAAGTATAATCTCAAGAAAAATCTCTCCGATCACGCCAATCCTCAGCGTCCCGGATATGCTGTGGGAAATGACGGAGGGCTTTTACTTTGTACCTGGCCTCGCGGGGGCAAACCGGATCTTCCTTTCGTCTACAGCGACGAAGTCTGGACGGGAATTGAGTATCAGGTTGCAGCGCATTTGATCTTCGAGGGTGAAGTTGAAAAGGGTCTGGAGATAGTCCGCACCTGCAGGGAGCGTTACAACAACGGCATACGCAATCCCTTCAACGAATATGAATGCGGTTCCTGGTATGCAAGGGCGCTCTCCAGTTACAGTCTTCTTCAGGCTCTTACCGGCGCTCGTTATGACGCTGTGGATAAAACTCTTACCTTTGATTCTCGTGTAGGCAAGAATTTCCGCAGTTTCCTGTCCACCGAAACCGGGTATGGTACCGTTGGTCTTCGTGACGGCAAGCCCTTCATTGAGGTAGTACAAGGCACTATTCCGGTCAAAAAATTCATAGTAAAATGAGAAAACTAACAGCGCTGTTTTTATTGGCCCTTTGCGCAGCACCTTTGTCTGCACATAAACTGTCTTCTCCGAATGGAAAGCTTTCCATTGAAGTGAAGACGCAATCAAATCGGCCGGTATATTCAATCTCTTATGCCGGGAAAGCCGTTGTGGCTTCTTCGGCGGTGGGTTTTGATTTCGCTGAAGGCTATTTTGGAGAAGGAATCACCATCGGCAAAGTGAGTCGGAGAACAGTAACCGACGATTATGACCTTCCTGTGGGAAAAACCTCGCACGTTCATTCGGTAAGCAATGAAATGACCTTCTCACTTGTGGAGAAATCCGGCCTGAAACGCAGTGTTAATATGGTGGTAAGAGCATTTGACGACGCTGTCGCATTCCGCTATGAATTCCCGGAAGGAAATACTCGCCTGGCCATAAAGAACGAAGTGTTGGATATCAACCCCGTTGGAGATCCCACCTTGACTGCGCTTCCGCTGCCAGGCTTTATCAATTCCCACGAGGGTCGTTATTCGATAGGGAAGCTGACAGCCCTGGAAGAGGGAAAGATAATAGATATGCCCATTACTTTTGAGTTCCCCGGACACATTGTTATGTCTGTCACCGAAGCGAATCTGAAGGATTATGCCGGAATGTATCTTGTCCGAAAAGGGAAAAAACTGACTTCCAGATTATCTCCGCGCCTTGACCGTCCGGAGTTCAGTGTCCTGGCGGCAAAGCCGCATATAACTCCGTGGAGGGTGTTTTTCGTGAGCGATAAAGCAGGAGATATGATTGCTTCCAATGTTCTCACGACCCTTTGCGATCCGTGTGAAGCGGAGGATTTGTCCTGGCTCAAGCCTGGCAAGACCACATTCCCCTGGTGGAACGACACCTGTGTCCCGGACACCACTTTCCAGGTCGGCAACAACTTCCTCACGGCGAAGTATTACATAGACTTTGCTGCGGACAGCGGACTCGACTATCACTCCATTTATGGCTATGGAGATATGCCGTGGTACTATGACGACGGCCCCAGTTTTGGA
>JAFYIK010000128.1 GCA_017538685.1 Bacteroidales bacterium
CCGGCCGTGTCCGGGACGTGTGCGTCCGCCTGCGCTTTGATGACAGGGGCGACAGCTTTCTTGATGTCGCGGGTGTCTTCGGTGCTGCAGATGCCCTGGAAGCCGGCTCCGGTGTCCCAGGTAATGTCCAGCTTGGGCTCGTGCCGGAGCAGTTCGCCCGTGAACGAGGTCATACTGATTATGCACCTTTGGGCTACGCTGGACAGCGCGCGGACTTTGCGGCTGCCTTTCTTGAAGACGCCCGGATACTTTGCGAACATTCTCGCAGCTATCTGCCTGTGCTCGTCCTGTCCGCGCTGCGTCAGACGGCCGTCCATACCCGCGTGGAGGCCTATTATTTCCTTTATTCTGCCGTACGCTTTCTCGCCATCTTCGGTGAGGAGCCCTTCTTCTGCGATTTTGCCGTATTTCTCCATCACCCACGGATACTTCTGCCCGGCCCAGTCGCTTCTGGATCCGTGCCTTCCGTAGTGGCTGATGTAGAACGGCTTGTATCCTTTCGGCACCTTGGTCTCCGGGGCTGGAAGGTACTCATACGGATTGGTGTTGATGCCCGCCCTTTCGATGTTTTCGTGGATAAGTCCGGCTATTTCGGGATTCTTTTCGTCCTGTGCAGATGCGGCCAGTGTCATCATTAACACTACCCCCAATGCACACAATAGTCTCTTCGTGTTCATAAATGGTTAGTTTGCGTCTTTTGCGAAAGATAGTAATAATTTGCGAAAGACGCCTAAAAAATATGTACGCCGATTATTACTTCGAATTGAGTTTTTCGGCGAAGCGCACGAGTTTTGGGGAGGCCAGGATGCGCGCGGCGGAGTCCCACCAGCGTGCGGGAAGGATCGCGTGCCCTACGACCATAGTGCGGGCGAAAGAGCCAGTGAGGTAGCGGGCGCGGGGTCGGCGGGCTTTCACCGCCCGCACAATCGCGTGCGTCACCTTCGAGGGCGAGGAAAGGAAGTTCGAAGAATAACCCTTGTCCAGAACCGCGGCTTCGCGAAGGGCGTCGCCCTCATAGGCCGTTCCGGCCGACGACTCCGCCAGGTGCCTGGCCGCAATGATTCCCCAGTTGGTCTTTATTCCGCCCGGCTCGATCAGCACGACGTCGATTCCGAAGGGCTTCACTTCCATTCTCATTGCTTCGGACAGGGCTTCGACCGCGTATTTGGACACATTGTACCACGCTCCGAAATACATACAGGCGCGCCCCGCCACCGAGCTGACGTTGATGATGCGGCCGAACCCGCGCTCGCGCATTCCGGGCAGCACCTTCCGGCAGAGCGACGCCAGCCCGAACACGTTCACGTCCAGCTGCCTGCGCGCCTCCTCCATCGGCACATTCTCTATCGCCCCGAAATACCCGAAGCCCGCGTTGTTGATCAGGATGTCGATCTCACCCGCCGCTGCGAGGCATTCGTCGATCGCCGCCTCGTCGCACACGTCGAGTCTCAGCGGCGTCACGCCGAACTCGCGCAGCGGCTCCATAAGCTCCGTACGCCTCGCTCCGGCATAGACCTTATGCCCAGCCTGCGCGAGCGTCTTGGCCACATCGAATCCGATTCCGCTCGACCCTCCGGTCACGAGTATCCTGTAAGATTTCTTTTTCATATTCTATGCGTCAGCGAAAGTTTTGCCGTCTTCCAGGACGACCTGGAGTTTGGTGTATTCGGAGTGGAAATCGTTCTGGAGGCGGTCCTGGTAGCGGGCGGCTTCCCATTTGCACATAGGGAGGTCGTGAAGCAGATAGTTGCCGCAGGTCTGGGGCTCGGTGGCGGGGACGTGGTCCTGCTCAAGGATCCAGCGGAGGCACTCGCAGGTCAGGCTGCGCATATCCTCGACCGTGTATGAACCGGTCATAACTATGTACATTCCGGTCAGACAGCCCATAGGGCCCACATAGACGACATCGTCCTTCGCGGCGGAATTGCGGAACCAGGTGGCCATCAGGTGCTCCAGGCTGTGCATAGCGGCTGGAGCGACGGCGGGTTCTTTGTTGGGCTCGGTGATGCGGAGATCGAAGGTGGTGAAGCCTTTGTCCTGGCGGCTCACATAAATGCCCGGCTTCAGATGTGTATGGTCGATGGTAAAACTCTGAATGACTTCCATTTTCAGCCTTTCTTGTTTAACAGGTAAATGACTCCGACTATCAGCGCGATGACCAGTCCGTAGGTGACGATACCGTTGAACAGACCTTCGTGATTCATCCTGAACCAGAAGATTCCATAGTTTATGGCGAACAGAAGCACCCCTCCGGCAAGGCCGATAAGAAGTCCCCAGACTGTTCCTCCGGCATTGTTTTTCCAGGTGTTCTCCTTAATGGATTTGACGAGCAGGTAGCAGAACGGGATAAGGCCTACTATAATCGAAATGATCAGTGCGATGGTCTTTTTTGTGTTATGCACGGCACGGGCCTCTTCGGTCTTCATCTGCGCTTCCTCGAAACGGTCGAGGATAGCCTTCTCCTGCGGAGTCATCAGCTGCTCGTACATCTTCAGGATGTCGTCGTCCTGGGCATAGGCCGACGTGCATAAGAAATTGGATCGGCTGTCTAAAGCGAACGCGGCGATTGCGCCGGCGAGGATTATAATCAGTATTCGTTTCATCGGTACCAGATTGTGTTAGGGTCGTTTTCGCTGTAGCGGCGCTTGACCACGATTGAACCTTCGTCCATAGGGGTAATCAGTTTCGGGTGGCAGCCGGTGGCGAGCACGAGAGTCTTAAGCTTGGGGCTCTGCACGGCGACTAATTCCAGCTTGTAATTCGCGCTCAGGTCCACCGTCTCCAGTTCGCTATCTCCGAGCCAGACCTGGCGAAGATTAGGGAATTTCTTCAGGTCGTCATAGGTTTTCACCTCGAAGATGTGGATGCGGTAGACCGTAAGGTTCAGCACGGTCAGCGAATCGGCCTCGGCCTTCGAGAGCACGCCGTCTTCATTGATGTCACCCGATTTCAGCGCACATCTTAAGACCTCCGGATCGGAGAATTTCAGCTCCTGCGCAAAAGAGTTGAAACTGATGAGCGCCAGGGCGACTATGTAAAGGAATTTCTTCATAAACTGATGTGGTTTCTCCACAAAGATAATTATATTTGAAGAACTATGATTATGTCCTTTCTGTTAGCGTTATTGTTCCAGCTTTCTCCCGCGGTCGTGTGGGAAGCGAAGGTGGATCGTGCGGATAATGATAAATACGAACTGGTCATCACCGGCAAGGTGGGCGAAGGATACTATATCCACCCTATGGCGGACAAAGCCGTCGGCGTCAGCCTCGAGCTGGCGGAGGGCCTCACCCCGCTGGGCGGGCCGGTGGAGCAATATGCGCCGGCGGACTACAAGGGCGTGGAGGTGGTCTCGGGGACGTACGTCCTACGGCAGGCCATTGACACCCAAGGCGCGGCCGCGGTCGCGGGCACTGTAACCTGGAGCGCCTGCCACGGCGACGAATGCGAAGCGCCGCAGGACTACGACTTCCGGGTCGCGCTGCCCCAAACTGATAAGATTCCCGATCAGGCAGGGGATGACGGAAAAACATCTTTATGGTCTCTGGTGCTGGAGGCGATCCTCTGGGGCCTGTTGATGCTGCTGACGCCGTGCGTGTTCCCGATGGTGCCGATGACGGTGTCGTTCTTCCTCAGGCAGGGCGGTTCTCCGGGGCAGGGGCGCTTCAAGGCGGCGATGTACGGCCTGTTCATCGTGCTGCTGTACACCGTTCCGATCAGCGTGATAATCGGCCTGACGTGGGCGGTTGGCGGCTCGACCGTCACTGCGGACATTTTCAACTGGCTCAGCACGCATTGGCTGCCGAATATTATCTTCTTCCTCGTGTTTATGGTCTTCGCCGCTTCGTTCTTCGGGGCGTTCGAGATCGTGCTGCCGTCGTCGTGGACAAATAAAGCCGATGCTGGCAGCGAGAGGAAAGGCCTGCTGGGCGTGTTCTTCCTTGCCCTCACGCTTGTGCTGGTGAGTTTCAGCTGCACAGGGCCGATCGTGGGTACGGTCCTTATCAAGAGCACGCAGGGTGAGTTCTGGGCTCCTATGGTCACGATGCTCGCGTTCAGCATAGCCTTTGCGCTGCCGTTTACCCTTTTCGCGTTCTTCCCGTCCGTGCTGTCGAAACTCCCGCGCAGCGGCGGCTGGCTGAATAGCGTGAAGGTCACGCTCGGTTTCGTGGAAATAGCGCTTGGCCTTAAGTTCCTCAGTGTGGCGGACCAGACCTACCACTGGCATCTGCTGGACAGGGACATCTATCTTGCGATTTGGATCATCTGTTTCACCCTGCTGGGATTGTACCTGCTGGGGCTGATCAGATTCAAATACGACACACCGATAAAAAAATTTTCAGTCGGCCGTATCGCGTTGATTATCATCGACTTCGCGTTCGTCGCGTATATGATCCCCGGAATGTGGGGCGCGCCGCTGAAGGCCCTGAGCGGATACCTCCCGCCGATGGAAACCCAGCATATCAGGCTAGGGAAGTACGCGCCCGCGGCGGGTAAGAGCGTCGTCCTGCCCGGCACGGTGATCGGTAATGTGGTCGCGTTGCCGCACGGGCTGACCGGCTACGATAATCTGGAGGACGGTATCGCCGCTGCGGCGGCATCGGGTAAACGTGTTTTCGTGGATATCACGGGGCACGGATGCGTGAACTGCCGAGAGATGGAGGCCCGTGTGTGGAGCAATCCGGAAGTGCTGCAGAGGCTCAGGGATAACTTCGTCATCGTTTCTCTTTATGTGGACGACAAAACTCGCCTGCCTGAAGAAAAGTGGGTCACCACCCCCAACGGCAAGGTGCTGAAAGACGTCGGCCGCGTGAACGCCCGCCTTGTGCTGGAACGTTTCGGCGTGAACTCCCAGCCTAACTATTTCATTTTGGACGCTGAGGGTAACACCATTGCTGGCCCTCGCGGCTATAACCTCGATCCCGTGGCATTCGCTCGCTTCCTGGATCTCGAATAGTGCTTCCGCGTACAAGATGTCCCCAATTTCGGGACATCTTAAGCATTTTACCCCCATTTTCGCTCAAGATGTCCCCAAAAATGGGACATCTTTAACGCTATTGTGATTTGCGAAGGAAAAAGTTACATTTGTGGAAGTGATAAAAACCATAATATTCGATTTCGGAGGCGTGCTGGTCGACTGGGACCCGCACAGGATGCTTGACGGCTATTTCGGCAGCCGGCAGAAGGCTGACTGGTTCATAACCAACATATGCACGAGCGAGTGGAACGCTGAGATGGACGGAGGCAAACCGTTCGCCCAGGGTATTGCAGAGCTGAGCGCCAGGCACCCGGAGTGGGCGACCGAGATCCAGGCTTACTTCGACCGTTGGATCGAGATGATAGGCGGCGAGATTCCCGGGATGCTGGATGTGGTAAAGGAGCTTAAGGCGAAAGGCTACAAACTCTACGGCCTTACCAACTGGTCGGCGGAAACGTTCTGCCAGGTGCGGCATAAATTCGAGGCTTTCGATCTTCTGGACGGGATGCTCGTTTCGGGTGAGGAGCATATGCTCAAGCCGGCTCCGGAGTTTTTCCGGCTGCTGGTGGACCGTTTCGGGCTGGATCCGGCCGTGAGCCTTTTCATCGACGACAATCAGACTAATGTGGACGGCGCCCTGGAATTCGGCTTGCAGGCCATCAGGTTCGTGGACGCCGAGACTCTTCGCGAACAATTAAATACACTGCTATATGAAAACTAACCACGCCCTTCTTTTCGCAGCTCTTTGCATATGCCTGGCAGGCTGCAAACAAACGACAAGTTATCCGCCCGTCAAATCCATAGCTCTCGATTATCCGAATCTATCGGCATATGAGGAATCGTGGAACTGCAATTATGATTCGGAAGGCCGCTTGAGCCTGGTGGAGAAGTGCGAGGTCTCAGAAGAAAAGTATAACCTGTCGTGGAAATACACCTACGACGCCGCTGAACTCAAAGCTGTCTGCGAAGCAAAAGGTTGGAGGGGTTCCCGCACTGCGGAAGTTCTCTTCCGGGACGACTTCACCCATATGCTGTCATATACTCTCCCTGAAGAGACAACAGAGGATGAATACGGTATCGTTTTCCTGGGCCAGACCTGGGTGGCGGCTTATGCTGAAGGCCGCCTGGCCAAGGCCGTGTTCACGGATCTTACCTCGGACGGAATGGACATCAGTATGTTCACCTGGGGTGAAGACGGCCTGCTCGTCAAATACGAAGGTTCCGACCCGGGAGTGTTCATCGAGATCAAAGATATCGAATACCTTGACACCCCCAATCCTTTTATGGGACCGGATCCGGTCGCCCTCATAATGGGGATGAGTTCTTTTTATTGGCAGGGATTCGCCGGTCCCAGGCCGGCATCTCTGGTGGCGGGCTACACTAAAGTCACCAGCGACCCATGGTGTGAGGACGTAAGCATAGACCACGTCACCCTCAACTACGAAACCGACCTTGACGGCCGCATTTCTCACATCGTCCAGATGATGAACGGTGTCCTCGAGAATGTGGCGACAATCACATACTAGCGCTATGAAACGTATTTTCAGCCTTATCGTCCTGCTCGCCGCCCTTACGGCGCAGGCTCAGCCGCTCAGGCAGAGCACCATCACCACCCACTCCGTCGGCAGCGTCATCCTCGGCGAAGAAGTCGCGTACAACCTCTATCTCCCCGCGGGCTACGACGCATCGTCGGCCGAGCTCTATCCGGTCATCTACCTGCTGCACGGCCTCTACGGCACACACGTGGACTGGGCGACCGCCGGGCATATGAAGGACATCGTGGACGAGCTGATCGCAAATGGCGAACTGGTCCCGGTCGTGATCGTGATGCCTGATGCCGGCGACCCGGACGTACACAACAACTGGAACGGCTACTTCAATATGCCGGGGCACCCCTACGAAGACTTCTTCTTCGGGGAGTTTATGCCCGCGGTGGAACGGGAGTGGAAGATCGCGGCAGACAAGCAGCACCGCGCGATTATGGGCCTGTCGATGGGCGGGGGCGGCAGCACCGTCTATGCCCAGCGCCACCCGGACCTCTTCTCGAGCTGCTACAGTATGAGCGGCTGGCTGGACGCCGACGAACCGGACGCCCGTATGCCCAAGGACAAGCTCTATATCGTCACGAAGTCGGTCCACGACCATTCTGCCATCGACTTCGTCGCGAACGCTGACGCTCAGACGCTCGAGCAGCTCCGCACGGTCAAATGGTTCTTCGACTGCGGCGACGACGATTTCATCCTGGACCTCACGCTCCGTATGTACCAAACTATGCGCGACAAGCGCGTACCAGCCGAGCTTCGCGTCCGCGATGGCTGGCACAGCTGGGAGTATTGGCACACCGCGCTAAGGCTCTCCCTGCCGTTCGCCTCCCGCAATTTCGGGAAATGATGATCAGACAGATACTTGGATACTTTTTAGGCTTCGCCATTTTCATAGTGGGGATTCCCACATTGATGTGGCTTGCGGCAGGAATGCCGTTGCTTGCGGATTTGCCTGTTATGCGTCTGTATCTGGCCGTTATCGTCGCGCTTGTCGGCCTGGCGCTCAGCATCTGGAGCATAGTCTATATGAAGCGCGTCGGGAAAGGGAATCCGTTCGATGCCGTCGGACACGAAGTGGCCCCGAGGACCAAGCACCTTATGACGGACGGCCCGTACAAGATGAGCCGCAATCCGATGCTGTCCGGCACGTATCTCTACTATATCGCTTATTTGATCGCCCTCTGGAACTGGTGTGCGCTGCTGATCTTTGTTGTTATTGCCTCGGTAATGATGCTCCAAGTCCGTTCGGAAGAAAAGCGCCTGGAATCCGATTTCGGCCAGGAGTATCTGGACTACAAGAAATCGACGGGCCGTTTCTTTACTTTCAAGCGCGAATAATTATTCCACCGCGCCCGGTGTGGTGAAATCCAGTTTTGTCCAAGCGGATGTGAAAGGATAATCTCCACCATCTGCCGGAATAGTTCTGGTGTTATCCTCAGCCCTGACCTTGAAATGATATAGGGTTCCGGGCTTGAGTATTTCAGTCGAAAAATGCGTATCAGGGAGAGAACCTCCGGAGGATAAATCAGAAGAATCAAGATCCCACCTGTAATGCGTAGCGTTCTTGACCGCTTTCCATTCTATCGTCACGGAATGCTCAGTCAACTCGACAATCTTCACCCCTTTCGGCGCCGCAAGCCCATCGTCCGATTTGGTACATCCCCCCGCAATCAGGATGGTGCACAAAAGAATTATTACAGGATAGAGTCTCATACTGGTAGTTTTTAACAAAGATAAACAATTGATATCATCTCTCCAACTCAAAGCCACAATCGCGCAAGTTGAGCTGCGCCGACTAGCTCGGTTCAGGGCGATCCGGTGTTGAACAAAGATGACATAGGATTAATAACAAAACATTAATTGGGGCGCAACCTTATTTGGCACAAGAATATTTCTTATATTTGGGACTAAACCATTGAAACCTGGTCAGAAGAGCAGGCTATCGTTTATTATCGGTAGATCGTATCCTTCACGAGAGGATGGACTATCAAAGACACATATAGGATGGAGGATTACATCATCAGAGAGATAGACCGCATCGGCGAGATGTTGCTGATGATTGCCCGGAAGTTAGGCTTGTTCGACGGTGACACGCCGGAGTATTCCCTGGCGGATGTCAAAGAAGAGTTTGACAAGGCCGGCTGCCCGATTGACCTGGACAATCTTCTACAGCAGGAGAACCCCGTTTTGTATCTTGTGGAAGAGGAGAAACTGTCACACCACGGCCTGGAGATGTTGATAGACATCATCTTTCATTCCGATTTGGACGAATCCAGAAAACAATCCCTGCTCGACGATGCCATAGCATATCTGGAGAGTAAGGGCTACTTCTCCTTCCGCCTACAGTCTCTACGCAGCAACTAACGCGGCCAATTTTTCAAGAACGAGACCAAATGCGACCGAAAAATATCAATGTGAGTTGGTACACATTTTTGTGGTCCACAATTTTGTGGACTAAAAACAGTGCGCTAAGATAACATAGTGTTAATAACAAAATGTTAATTGAGGAGTAACCATTGTTTGCCATAAGAATATTTCTTATATTTGTGGCAAATATTGATAGAAATGAAAACAACTACTGTTGCATTAGGATCTCATTTTGATGCATTTATCCAGTCCAGTATTCTTGGCGGTCGCTATACGAATGCCAGCGAGGTGATTCGTGCCGGGCTCAGGAGGCTGGAGGAGGATGAGCAAAAGATAGCAGCTCTCCGTGCTGCCATTGAGGAAGGTGAAGCAAGCGGGTATGTCGAAGACTTTGGCTTCGAGTCCCACTTGGAGGAGTTGAAGGCTAAGCGGAGAAACAATGGCTAAGATCAGATTATCCAGAAAGGCCATTGCCGATCTGGACTGCATTTGGGACTATACAGTTGAAACCTGGTCAGAAGAGCAGGCTGTCGTTTATTATCGGCAGTTTTACACCTCTATCCAAGGATTGAACAGTTTGCCCGTTTTCCTTGAAAAGACCTATGATGTCATAAAACCTGGGCTCTTTGGTTTCAAGGTTGGGCATCACATCGTTTTCTACAAAAAGCATAAAGATGGCTCCATCTGGGTAGATCGTATTCTTCACGAGAAGATGGACTATCCAAGACACCTGTAGATGCAAGATTGTGAATTTACTGGATTATGTATTAGGTTGTGAAAAGGTTATCGTCATATATGAGAAAGGTTATTATCCTGGTTGCTCTGGCCGTTGTAGCTTGCACTAAAGCACCGGAGGAAACAGTGGAGATTGATTTCTTTCTCGGGTCGTGGATGGAATATTATGGCCCGGATTATCACATAGAAGGCAGCCGCACGTGGTATATCAGCAAAGATATCATCAGCATTATCACCTACGATTGGTATTCTGATACGGAATCGGAGAAGAGCATCCGGTACACCCTTGGCCAGCAAGAAGGGAAATACATCGTTGTTTTACATGAACAGGAAGAATCTGGGACAAGCGAGCAATCCTACTATATCGCCAAATTGACAGACGAGGAAATGATCTGGGATAGTATCGATTTCGAAGGAAACCATCAGCACTTCGTTAATAGCAAGTATTGGCAGACCCACGATATGCCCTACTAAATCCCCTCGCGAACGCGACCAAATGCGACCAAATTTGGTGGATAGAAAAATTAAAGACTTTGTAAGTGCTTGAAAATTAGCAAATTACAAAG
>JAFYIK010000129.1 GCA_017538685.1 Bacteroidales bacterium
AGACTGTTTTGGTTTCGGGCGGCGCCGGCTACATCGGCAGCCACGTGACCGTGGAACTCGATGCGGCGGGCTACGACGTAGTGATCGCCGACAATTTCTCAAACTGCGACCGCACTAACTACAAAGGCGTGTGCAAAATCACCGGGAAGGAACTTCCCCTGATTGAAATGGACTTCTGCGACCTTGCCGCCGTCCGTAAACTCTTCGACAGCCGCAAGATCGACGCAGTCATCCACTTCGCCGCTTTCAAGGCCGTGGGTGAGTCGGTGGAAGATCCGCTGAAGTACTACACCAACAACCTCATCTCCTTCCTGAACATCCTTCAGGTCGCGCGCGACAAGGGCTGCAACGTGCTATTCTCCTCCTCCGCCACTGTCTATGGCGAGCCGGACCACCTCCCGGTCAGCGAGCTTTCGGAGCGCAAGCCCTCGACCTCGCCCTACGGCAACACCAAGCAGATGTGCGAGGACTTCCTTCGCGACTGCGTGAAGGCCTACCCGAGCATCAAGGGTATCGCGCTGCGCTACTTCAACCCGATCGGCGCACACCCGTCCGCCCTCATCGGCGAGCTCCCGCGCGGCATCCCCAACAACCTCGTCCCGTTCATCACGCAGACCGCCATCGGCAAGCGCGAGTGCCTCAGCGTGTTCGGCAACGACTATCCCACTCCGGACGGCACCTGTCTGCGCGACTTCATCGACATAATCGACCTCGCCAAGGCCCACGTCTTCGCCGTGACCCGTATGCTTGACGGCAAGATGGAGGAGAACTACGAAATCTTCAATGTGGGCACCGGCCGCCCCGTCAGCGTGATGGAGCTTATCACCACCTTCGAGAAGGTGAACCACCTGAAGCTGAACTACAAAATCGCCCCTCGCCGTCCCGGCGACGTGATGTCCGTCTGGTGCGACCCTGCGATAGGCGAGAAGAAGCTCGGCTGGAAGGCCCAGCGCACGCTCGACGAGACCCTCGCTTCCGCTTGGGCCTGGGAGAAATATCTCGCTGAGAAGAAAGACTAAGCTGGAGTTTTTTCAGCTGCGAAGAGGCCTATGATGTTCAAAATGACATTGTAGGCCTTTTCCATAGACTGCACGGGCACAAACTCCATCTTGCCGTGGAAGTTGAGGCCGCCGGCGAAGATGTTCGGGCAGGGGAGTCCCATAAACGACAGGTTAGCGCCGTCCGTGCCTCCGCGGATAGGCTGGATCTTCGGTTTCACGCCCGCCTTCTCCATAGCCTGCATTGCAATCTCCACTATGCGGTAGTGCGGCTCCACCTGCTTTCGCATATTGTAGTACTGGTGCCGGATCTCCACCGTGGCGGTGCCGTCGCCGTAGCGGTCGTTGATGGCTTCCACGCACTTGCGGAGGTAGGCCTTCTGCTGCTCGTGCTTCTCGAGGTCGTGCTCGCGGAGAATGAAGGTGAGGGTGCATTCCTCCACCGTGCCCTTATAGGAGATGAGGTGGTAGAATCCTTCGTAGCCTTCGGTGTACTCGGGGCGCTGCTCCACCGGCAGGAGCATTTCCAGCTCCAGGCCTATCATAATGGCGTTCAGCATCTTGCCCTTCGCGTAGCCGGGATGCACGTTGCGGCCCTGGATGCGCACCGTCGCGGCCGCGGCATTGAAGTTCTCGAACTCCAGCTCGCCGACCTCGCCGCCGTCCATAGTGTAGGCATACTTCGCATCGAAGCGGGCTACGTCGAACTTCGCCACTCCGCGGCCGATCTCCTCGTCAGGTGTGAAGCCGATGCGGATGGGGCCGTGCTTGAACTCCGGGTGCTCCACGATGTACTGCACAGCGGTCATTATCTCCGCCACGCCGGCTTTGTCGTCGGCGCCCAGGAGGGTGGTGCCGTCGGTGGTGATGAGGGTCTCGCGCTTATGGCTGAGGAGTTCGGGGAACTCTTCGGGAGCGAGGAAAAGGCCGGGAACGCCCCCCAGCGGAATGGCCGAGCCGTCGTAGTTTTCGATTATCTGCGGCTTGATGTTCGCGCCTGAGGCGTCTGGGGAAGTGTCCACGTGCGCTATGAATCCGATGGCTGGGATGTCGCCCGGCGTGTTCGCGGGGATTTTGCCCATCACGTAACCGAACTCGTCGAGAGTGGCTTCCACTCCCATCGCCTTGAGCTCGGCGCAGAGCAGCTTCAGCAGGTCGAACTGCTTCGCGGTGCTCGGCTGGGTCTCGGATTCTTCGTTGGACTGGGTGTCTATCGCGACATAGCGCAGGAACCTATCTTTTATGTTTTCCATTGTTCTGCTCCTTCTCCTTTTTCTGTTTGTAGTATTCGATGTATTTGTTCAGAATCTCCTGATCCTTCTTGGCTTCTGCCTCGGCGGCATCCAGCTCTTTCTGCTTCTTGGCGCGGGCCTTGGCTTCTGCCTGCTTCTGTTTCTCGGCGGCTATCTCCGCGTCGCGCGCGTCGAGGATGGCCCATCGCGCTTCGCGGGCCTCGGCCCTTTCCTTCCTGCGCGCGGCGTTCCTCGCCCGCCACTCGTTGAACTTCTCCTTGAAGGTCTTCTTGGGCGGCTCCTGAGGCCGGACTGCGACGCTGTCAGCGACAGCGAGCGAGTCCAACGCGGGGAGAGAATCAGGTAACGCGATAGAATCGCGAAGCGTAAGGCTATCGAGTTTTGTTGATTTCCCTGCTTGAGCGGGGATCTCCAGTTCCTTGTCCAGTGCCTCGACCTGCTTCTCGGTCTTCTTGTCCGCCGGCTTCTTCGGGTGCGGCTTGTGGCTTTCGTCGATGGCGGCGTAGACGCTCTTCATATAGCCGGGGAAGTAGATGTTGGTCTCCTTGAACTTCGCCTTCGGATGCTTTGCGTAGGTTGCCCTTTCGGAGTCGCGTACGGTGAGGGTAGTTATGCTCTTCTTGCCGGTCGGCTTCTTTTCGGGCTCCCATTTGAAGCCCTTCAGATAGCGGTCAGCCTGCGGGAACTGCACCACCGGGTAGGCGTCGTTCTTCGGGCTGTCGAAGTAGTGGATACGGTCGATCGTGCCGTCCACGAAGTTGCCGCTGAGCATTTTGCTTTCCACTTTGTTCACGGTGGAGAGCGCGCCGTTCTCTTCCAGATAGAAGATAGCGGTGGAGCCGCCGATGGCGTCGAACCTTGTCAGCGCGGCGGTGGTGTCGAAGTACGCTATCACCTCAGCGCCCTTGATCTGGTCGTAGAGCAGGGAGTCTTCCTGCGTCACTATCATAGCGTTGGACATCAGGCTCGCCCTCTCCACGGCGTTGTTCTTGATCAGCACGTTGAGGCTGTCGGAGAAGTACTGCCTGCGTCCTTCGTTCCACACTATCGGTTCTATGTAGAAGCGCGCGATGCTGTCCAGGTCCGTGTACCTCAGCGAATCGCAGCGCACCTGCATATCCTTGCGGTAGATTTTCACGTTCCTTATGCCCACGGCGAAGCCGATCTTGGTCGTGTCCGGCGGGGGAAGGTTCGCCAGCGAATCCGCCCGCGCGAGGGAGTCCCTCAGCGCCAGCGCCGCCGAATCCAGCGGCATCGCCAGTTCGGACGTGTCCGCGTCGGATTCCAGGTCGTCGCCGGGAATGACGGGAGCCTGATCGGGGATCTCGGCGGGCTCGCCCTTGCCGGGCGCCGCCTTTTCCTCTCCCGCCTTGCCGAGCATACCGCCGCGCCCGGCCTTGCCCGCCTCCTTCTTGGCGGCTGCTTCAGCCGCCTTCTTCTCCGCCTCGGCGGCCGCCTTGGAGCGGTATTCGCCCACGGCGTCGGTCATAATCTCGGCCAGGCGCGTCTCGGCGGCTTTGATTTCGCCGGCCGGGATGTCGCACTTTTTGACCGTGTAGTAGATGATGGTGTCCGCGCCGAAGTAGAGCGTGTCGCGGTAGTTGGATTCTTCGTCGGTGATGGCGACCGCGGCTTCATTGACCATAGTCACGCGCGAGAGCGAATCTTCGTAGTAGAGGTATTTCGCCACTGCGGAGGTGTGGTGCGAGCTGTCCTGCAGCTGCACGTTGCCCATCAGCTCCACGTCGCCCACCCCGCGGTAGTAGTAGAGCGTGTCGCTCCAGGTTTCCTGGTTCTTGGAGGTGGCGTGGACCTTGCCCGTGAAGAAGAAGGTTTCGCGCCCCCTGTTGTACCAGCCGCGGCTGGCGGAGAGCATATTGTCGTCCTTCCAGAAGTCGATGTAGGAGTTGAAGGTAGCGCGCTCGAGGTCGGTGCGGTAGTGCAGCGAGGAGGTCTTGATGAAGACGGAGTCCGTGAACATATTCACGTCGTCCGTGAAGGTGAAGAGGTGCCCCTTCGAGTCGTAGGTGCCGTTGAGGCTTTCGATGATCTGGCCGTCTTTGTCTTTCATCGACGCGCCCTTGGCGAACACGGCCACGCTGTCTTTGGTGTTGTAGTCCAGATACCTGGTGCGCAGGATGTTCTTGTCTTTGTCTACCAGCTGGACCACGCTCCCGCGGAACTGCGCGAGGTTGTTGTCCACGTAGTAGTCCAGGGTCTCGCTGGTGAGAACGGTGCCCTCCTGCATCAGCTTGACGTGGCCTTTTGCGTTGATGATGTTGTCTTCCACGCGCCAGAGGGCGGTGTCGCAGATGAGATAAGTGTCGTTATGGAGGAAAGTGGCGTCCACGGCCTTGCGGAACGCTTTGTCGTCGGCGTTGGTGATAATCTGGACCGACTTCGCCTTGACAAGACGCACCACGTCGCCCTTCTGCGCCGGTTTCGGCCGGGCAGAAGCGCTGAACAGCACCGCCAGAAGTCCGGCGGCGAGCAGCAGGGAGCTTACTTTCTTATCTTTTCCAGCCATCCCGCGCGGGAGAAGTCACAATCCTTGAACATAGGATCGATGACTATGTGTGTTTCGGAGATTTTCTTGTCTATGAATTGGTTGATGGCCTCCACCTGCTTGGCGTTCTCCACTATCGAGAAGAGCTCGTTGTAGTCGGTCTCGAAGGTGGCGGTGTGAGAGGGCACGATCTTGTCCAGACGGATGATTTTGTAGACGAGATTGCCTCGGCCTTCGTTGTCGGTGCTTTCCACGGGCTCGGAGATGTCGCCGGGCTGAAGGTTGCGAATGACCGCCCAGTCGGCAGGCTTGATCTGGTCTTTGTCGAAGTAGGCCGAGCCGGTCTGGGGATCAGCCATTTGTCCGCCGTTGGTTCGGGAGGCTTTGTCCTCGCTGAACATCCTGGCCGCCATCTCGAAGCTGAGGTCGGTGGTGTCGATGATCGCGCGGAGGCTGTCCAGCCTGGCGAACGCTTTGTCCCTGTCTTCCGAGGTGTACGTGGGGCGGATGAGGATGTGGCGGGCGTTGAACATATCGCCCTTCTTTTCGATGATCTGGATGAGGTGGAAGCCGTCCGGGGTCTCGACCGTGTTGGAGACCATACCCGCCTTCAGCGACATAGCGGCATCCGAGAACTGCGGCCAGAAGATGGTCTTCGAGGCCATTCCGAGTTCGCCGCCCCTGCGGGCAGATTCAGTGTCGTCGGAATACAGGCGGGCGAGCGTGCTGAACTTCTCGCCGGCCACGATGCGTTCGCGCAGCTCGAGCAGCTTCTCCTTCGCCGCCAGCTTCGCCGCCTCCACGTCCGGATAGACGCAGATCTGGCTCATCTGGTACTTGGTGGGGATCACGGGCAGGTTAGCCACATCCGCGGTGTCCACATACTGCCTGATGTCGTAGGGGGTGATTTCGGGGATGTTCTTGGCGATCTGCTGCTGCTCCTGCTGGGTGAGCGACATTTCCTCGAACTGCTTGTTCCACTCCTGGCGGAGTTTGTACACGGATTTGCCGAAGTACTCTTCCACTTTGTCGTCACCGCCGAGGGCCGTGCGGATCTCATCGATCTGCTGGTTGAGCTGAGCGGCCACCACTTCCTTGTTTACGGTGAGGGAGTCTACCCTCGCCTGCATAAGGAGGAGCTTGGTCTGGAGTATGTTCTCGAGTATCTCGCAGCGTATGTTCTGGTCCGAGGCGTAACCGCGCGCCCTCATCGTGCTGATTTCCTGCTCGAGGTCGGACAGGGTCACGAATTCGCCGCCTATCACGGCCACCGTCTTATCCACCAGACCGTTGTATTTCTGGGCGTTAAGGGTGAGGCAAGTCAGCGCTATAGCCGCTGCCGCTAATATCTTTTTCATTCGTTAATAGATTACAAATTGACCGTCGTCGGAAGCTCCTTTAAGCAAGCTTTGTTCCAAAGCGATCAGCAGGTCGTGTTTTCTTCCGCTGAGGATGTATTCCCTGATTCTTTCGGCGCAGAAATCGAACGGCGCCACCCCGTTGCGGCGTATCTCGCGCACATAGGCGGCCTTCACGTCCGAAGTCTCTCCCGATTCCATAATTATGTACGACTGGTTCAGCCTCGCGAGCAACTGGCCATAGTCCGTGCCGAAATCGCGGGCGAGCACCGCAGCGTCGACCCACTCGTAGCTTTTGTCGTAGTAACGGATGGCGTACTTGCCGGCCAGATTCTCGAGGGTCTCAATGTCTTTCGGCTTGCTGGAAGACAGGAGCCTGATGATCTGATCCCTCTGCTCTATGTTTTTGAAGAGGTCGATGAAGCGCACCTTCAGGATGGGCCTTTCGAGAGTGAAGAGCTCTTTGTGCTGCTCGTAGAAGGCCAGCATCTGGTCTTCGGTGACGAGAGTGTCCAGCCTGTCGCCTATGAAGCGCTGCTCGTAGCGGAAGCGCAGAAGGTCGCGCTTGTAGGCCTCGAGCTCGGCGGTGACATCCCTCTCGGCCTTCGACAGCTGGCTCTGCGCCATATCCGCGAAGATGATGTCCGTGGCCCAGGTGTTGATGTACTGCAGCGCGAGGTTAGTGCTGTCCGCCGCGGACACTCCGGTGGGGATATACGCCTCCACCTCCGACAGGTAGAGCTTGTGTTTACCCACTTTCGCCACCACCCTGTCGTCGTGGATGAACGAATGGACCGACTGGCAGGCGGTGAGCAATAATAAGGTTATAAGAATTATCGTTCTTTTCTGCATAACCTACAAATATAATCAAATGTCCCCAAAAACGAAAAAGGCTCGCCGCTAAGCGGTGAGCCTTTATGTTATCATCCTTATGAATTATTATTCGGCTTTCTTGGCCTTTGTCGCGGCTTTCTTAGGGGCTTTTGTGGCCTCCTTCGGAGCCTCGAGGGATGCCTTCACGGCCTCGCTGAGCTTGGTGTACAGAGCGTCGGTCTTCTCAAGGAGTTCCTTGCGAAGGGCGGTGTAGTACGCCTTCTTGCTGCCTTCGATCTTCGCGGAGACCTTGTCCATAAGCTCGTTGTAGAGATTGACGGCCTCTTCGAAGAGTTCCGCTGCCTGTTCGTCAACCTTCGAGTTGACGGTCGCGACTGTGGTGCAATCCTCGATAAACGCCTCAAGGATGTAAGCAATGTCTTTCTTGATGTCTCTTAAATTCATAGCCTTACTGAATTATTTCGGGTGCAAAGATACAAAAATATTTTTAGATAGTCTTGTCTTTGAAATCCGGATCCGGCTTGTCCTCCACAAACTCTGTTGTCCAGGTATCGCGCCACACGTGTCCGCATCCCACGCAGGTGCGGTCCCGGTGGAAGTGCTTGGTGTGCGTTATTTTAATAATATGATGTACATAATGCTGGCTGACGAGCGTGCGGTGACCGGTGCTTATTACTTCTCCTGAATTCACGTCTTTGGTGACAGTGTCTACTCCGGATATTTCCCTCTCGCCTTCATAGGTCACTTTTCGCTCGCTCTTGGTTTCTCCGTCAAAAACCTCCTCTCCCTCATCAGGGACTGCATAATAGCCGCAGTAAGGACATATATCTTCGGGTATGCGTTTGTAGATTGTCCATATTCTCCACAGCGCAAAGGCAAGGGCCGCCACGGCCACGCCCAAAAAAGCCTTCTGGACTCCGTGTGCCCCAAAATGGCGGGTTGCGGGGATAAAGACGAGAATGGCACAGATAGCTGCCAGCGGCGCAAACAGATTCCTCCACTTGGGGGCTATTTTCTTACTGTAAAGCAGCGGATACATTACGGCATATACAATCAGAGGCACCGTCAGGACAAGCAGGGCGTCCATAATGTCTACCGGAAGATTCTCTGTTCCCCATACGCCTGCGGCGCAAAGGGCCGCCCCCACAAGTACCTTGAGAAACAGGTCAGACATTAGTTTGAAACGCTTTCTTGCCTGGCCGAACAGGACCACGAACACCAGAAGGGAAATAATCATTCCCGTCATCAGGATACTGCGCCATACCTCCATTGGAAGCCCAGCTTTGAGACCGGTTTCGGCCTCACGAATTTCGGCCGTGACGCTATTGGCGGAGAATGTGCCGATTGGATCCATCTGGGACACGGGCACCCAGCCGTAAAGCTCCGGGGTGTCTGATTTTTTATATGTTGAGACTTTATGGACGTGCAGCCAGCTGCCCTCCTTTGAAAGCACCTGAACTGTATCTC
>JAFYIK010000130.1 GCA_017538685.1 Bacteroidales bacterium
ACTTATTCCCACGACCTTTCGGATATCGATCTGTCTTCGCCGATAGACCTCGTCGTGACGGCGGCAGACGGAAGGACCACCAGGACCGTGGCGTTGAGCGCATCCAATTTCCCGCAGGATACGGGCGTGCGAGGCATCTACCTCCCTTCGCCGTCCCATACAAGTTCTTTCCTGTCTTATTCGGAGGTCTGCAAGTCGGTCGATCTCCTGGCAGAACTGAATTTCAACTGCCTCTTTGTGTGCGCCTGGGCGACATCCAAGACTGCGTGGGAAAGCGACGTGCTGCTCGCAAACAGCACCTGGCAGAGCAAATCCGCCGGCAATCTTTATTCCCACTACACCGGAGGCTCCGGCGACGCGATAAGGGATATAATCGACGTGGCCCACGCCAGGGGTATCAAGGTGATACTCTGGTTCGAATACGGCTTTATGCACGCCTGGGGTGGCGTGAACAGGAATGACCCCGTACTGGCGAAGCATCCCGGATGGATGGGCACGAACGAAGACGGCAAAGATTGCAATTACAACGGCACAGACTACTACTACAACGCTTACAATAGCGAGGTTCAGGAGTTCCTTCTTGACCTTATGAAGGAAGCGGTGGCAAAGTATCCGGATGTGGACGGCATCCAGGGCGACGACAGGCTTCCCGCGATGCCGCGCGATTCCGGCTACGACACCGCCACTATGGAGCGTTACCTCTCCGAGACGGGCAATCCCAGGCCCAGGACACGCAACGACGAGCCCTGGGTGCGCTGGAGGCTGGATATTCTCAACGCGTTCGCCAAACGTATGCACACCGAGCTGAAGGCGCTCAAGCCATCGCTCATAGTCTGCTTCGCCCCCAACAAATATCCGTGGTGCGAAAATGCGCTTATGCAGGATTGGCCCGGCTGGATTGCCGACGGCGCAGTGGACCTTCTGACCGTGCAGTGCTATGTCGTTCCCACTTATCAGGACGATGTGGACCTGACGATCGAAAACGTCAAGGCCAAAACCTCGGCGAACATTTTCAATCCGGCTATGATACTCAAGAACGGCAGCAATATCCTTCCTCTGGAGACTCTCTCGGAGCAACTGCATTACAACAGGACCGTGGGAACCTGCGGCGAGAGCCAGTTCTGGTTCGACGGACTCAAGGAAGAAGGCGTGAAGGATATGTTCAAGCTTTGGTATAATTATCCAGTGGCATTCCCGGCATTATGAGACGCGATCTGATGTTCCTTGGCGCTATGATTTGCGCGTTTGTCTCGTGCAAGCCGGTTCCGAACGTGGAACCGATCCCTGAAGATACCCCGAAGGACACTCTTCAGCCGGTCAACCCGGATCCGCCCAGGGAACGCACTCTTGCCGCGCCGGAGAATCTCGCCCTTATCGTTGAAGGAGACAAGATAGTCCTGACTTGGGAGGACGTGAGTTCCAGGGAAGAAGGTTATCTGGTGGACAAGGTGAACACCGGGCAGGGAGTCTCAAAGCAGTTTTTCTTAAGCGCAAATTCCACTTCCTGGACGGACGAATCCATCCTGCTCGGGAAGACTGAATACTCCGTACGTTCATACTGGCATACCGACCGTTCCGATCCGGCATCGGTAGTCTATGAGAAGAGGGAGAGCGCAGCAATCAGTGTGAAGTCGGTTGCAAACTCGCCCCATATGGTGGCTTTCACGCTGGAAGTAACTTCCGACGGAGGAGAACCGGTCAGTTGCGGTGTGGAATATCGCAAGCAGGGGAGCGCTGACGTGCAGACCCTGACTTTTGCCTCTACCCTTCGAACCGGCGGAACGGCCTGCATACTTGCGGAGAAGCTGGAGAGCGGAGTCACGTATGTCTTCAAGCCCTTCGTGGAAAACAGCTCTGGAAAGACTTATCTCGATGAGAGGACGGCTTCGCTTGCGGGCGCCCCGTCTCCGATAACGTTGACGTGGACGGACGTGGCTGTCGGCAATCTGCCTGAAGGCGTGAGCGTGCGCAAGTGCTCCACAGACGCACTTGGCCATCACGTCAACCTCTGGTGCGCCGTTGCCGATCTGACGAAAGGGACGGCGGAACTGCGTACGACTATCGCTTCGGCGATCACAACCCCTTCCGACCATATCAAAAACACGCTTTCGAAGCAGAACGAGGTTATCGCCCTTATCAACGGAGGCTACTTCGAAAAGAGCAATTCATCCTCCTACAGCTATCTGTGCGACCGAGGTTCGAAGAAGGCTTCGAATGTGTCTATGCTGACCCGTACCGACTCTTATTATGTCACGCGCGGCTTTTTCGGGGTGGACAATGCCGGCCGCACTGCCATCGGATGGACTATGTCCGGAGACGGATTCTGGGCGGAGCCTATTCCCGTCTACGACGGTGGCCCCGTGCTGAGTTCGAGCTATCCGCTTGAGTCGATTGCCGGGTGGACCCCGTACAGCGTGATAGGCGGAGGCCCCGTGCTGCTCAAAGACGGACGTTATTGTTTCGACTTCCTCACTTCCCCCAAGGGAAAATACCTGTCCAACCACGAAATGTTCCTTGCCGACGTGTATTCCGACGGCCTGCGCAATCCGCGAAGCGCCATCGGCACTGACGGAAAGGGAACGGTGGTACTTCTGGTCGCGGACGGCCGCGACAGCGGGGGAAGCACCGGCCTGACGTTCGAAGAAGAAGCCAGGATTATGGCCGGCCTGGGATGCACGGATGTGATGAATCTCGACGGCGGTGGATCCTCGATGTTCCTGACAGGCAATTCCGCCACTCTCCAGAACAAGCCGTGTGACGGCTCAGAGAGAAAAATACTTACCTTTGTGTCACTTGTTAAGAAATGAAAAGAATACTTGCGCTTTTCGCCGTTTCGGCGCTGTTGTTTGCGGGCTGTAACAATAATGTCCCCACGGACGAGCCCGATCCCGACCCGATTGAGAATCCCGATCCTGAACCGGAGCCCGAACCCGAACCCGAGCCGGAGAAACCTGCACTGGCAGCTCCGATCAATCTCCGGGTGGAGACTCCCGGAGGAGCGGATGCTACGCTCACCTGGGAGAATGAGTCCACGGATTACGACGGAGTCGAACTGCTTAAGGCCGGACCCAACGGCAAATACAAGACTGTCGGCAACATTCCTGCAGGGACTTTGAGTTACCACGACACGGATTTCAAGGAGAACGGAGCCTATGCCTACAAAATGTGCTCTTTCAAGGGCAACAAATACACCGAATACGTAAAGGTGGAGTTCACCATCGAGGGCATTCCGGATCCTGCTCCCGTCATCAGCATAATGA
>JAFYIK010000131.1 GCA_017538685.1 Bacteroidales bacterium
CGGTCTTTATTAGCAGCTCCGAGCAGGCGTCGACGTTAAATTCCTCGGAGATGGCGAAGTTCGCGTTGGCCTCGGCCGAGCGGGTGGCGCACTTGACGTACTTGCCGGATACTCCCAGGGCGAGCTGGATCATAGACTGGTTGGCGTTGTAGCCCAGGTCGCGGTGGATGCGGTCTGCGTCATAGCCTGCGTCCACGGGGTTGCCGTTGGTGTCGAGCTTAGCGAGGTGGCCGGCGACGGGGTTCACGGCCTTGGCGGCCAGGCCGCTGATATCCTGGTGCTGCTGCAGGGCGGAGTCTGCTTTTTCCAGGGAGGACCGGACAGAAGCTTCGAGGTCCGACTTGGGGATGCCGGAGCCGGGCTTGGTGTACTTCGCTGCGATGGCGTCGTTGATCCCGGAGACGATACCTGCGAGCGTCTGGGTGTTCGTGATCGTGGCCAGGAACGCCACTATCTCATTAAACTTGTCGATGGCGGCCGTCGGGTCGTCATCTTCGCTGATGAGCGACTCGAGAGCTGCGACCTTATTGGACAGCGTCACGATATCGGCGGGCTGCAGGGCGGTGCCGGCGGCAGAGAGGGCTTCCTGGACGGTGCTGGCCATATCCGATGAGGGTATGCCGTCCCCCGGCTTTTGATAGGCGGTGTTAGCTTTCTGCAGGGAGTTTTTAACTTCCTCCGAGAGGTCGGCCTTGGGGATGCCTGCGCCAGGTTTGTCGTACTTCGCGGCGTAGGCATTCTTCTCTTCGTCCGTCACGAGTCTATGGGAGGAGTCGCCGTCAAGTTCTGAGAGCTGGGTGGGCACGGTGATGTTCACCTTCTTGTTACCGTCCGGCGTGAGGTCCGAGCCGTTCTTCTGCACGCCTTCGATGATGTTCACGTCGGCGCCGGACTCGATGCCTTCCAGCTTCTGCGACTGCTCGTTGGTGAAGTCATTGGCGGAGAGGCCTTTGCCGGGAATCTTGTCGACCTTGTTATTAAACAGTTCGTCTGCGGCAGTCTTAGTATAGTATCCTGCCAGCTGCTCGTTCACCCATACCTTGCGTGCAATGGTTGAAGGGATTGAGGCCTCGGGGTATACGGCTATGAGGGATGTGAGTTCGACGATGGACGCCGATACGTTCGCGGGAATAATCCCTGCGCGTCGTGCTTCTCCTGGTTTTACCAGGCCGAAGCCGCAGACGTCAAGTGTCTTCTGCCCGACCTTCCCTGGATTTTCGATGATTTCGACATCGAAACGTCCGGGGGCCCTCTGGTCTTTACCGCACCAGGCGAAGGTTATGACGGATCCGTCGATGTCGAAGCTGCCGATGGGGTAGTCGATATGGTTCTGACGCACCTTCACGGCGATATCCTTGCCGGTCAGGTCATACGGGATGCGCGTCCCGCCGGGATCTTCCTGGAGGATGTTCCAGGCGAAGTTGATGTCGTTCCCTATGGGGAAGTCTCTGAGTTCTTTGAGCATAGCTATTTGAGTAAGATATTTGACAGAACGGATATTGCGTCGAGGGATATATCGCAGTCCGCGAGGCCCTCGATGAAGTCGGCGGTCTTGATCTGCTCAAGGCCTTCGACGGTGACTTCTTCCTGCTCGATGCTGCGGATGGCTTCGTTCGCTGCCTCCTCTGCCGCGATGAAGTCTTCGTGGCCTGTGACGGGTTTGCGCTCAGAACGCAGCTGGGCTACTTCCTTTATCTCTTCAGGGAACTGCTCCTGGAGATGGTCCACGATGGTCTGGTGCTCGGCGAGAATATCTTTCGCTTTCATCTGGAGCTTACAGAAGGACTTTACCAGGGGGATGCGGATTGAGGCCTTCTTGATTGCGTTCAGGCGGATCGGGCGGAGGACGTTTGCCGCCGTGAGTACTTCGATTTTTTTCATACTGTTGGATGTTTTATGATGGTTATACATAGGTTGCTATGCCGTAATAGTCACCGTTAATCGGACTGAATACCGGTATTTTATCTGAGTCGCTGATTTCCACCATCACGGAGCCGGGTTCCGTCTGCGCGGCCATATACAGCGCATTATCGGCGGACAGCTTGAACGA
>JAFYIK010000019.1 GCA_017538685.1 Bacteroidales bacterium
AGAACAAGCCCGTCAAGAAGAAGCGCAGCGAGCCGACGGCGGAAGAAGCCGCCATCATCGACGCGCTCTACGACCTGTACCCGACAAAGACGTGGCGCGACAATAAAGAGGTTTCTACGGGCAAAAACGCGAAGGATAAGACCAGACTCCTCCAACTCATTCGGAAGCGTCCCGTGGCCGAAGTAGAGGCCATTATCAAGGCGTATGTCGATGAGCGGCAAGGCTCCTACCTCAAAAACTTCTCCACCTTCCTCAACAACTTCCCCGATGGCGAAGCCTTCTTCAAGGAGAGGCCGCAGCTTAACCAACAAATATATCAGTAGGCAATGTTCAACGAGAGTACGATTCGCTGGTTCTGGTCCGTTATCAAGGGCGATGGCGAATTGACCGAGATCCGCCTGATTGACAAGAAGGGCAAGAACAAGACCTATAGCGGCTACTTCACCGACATCGAGACGCTGCTGCAGGCCCTTCGCCCGTTCGCCAACTCCGGCCTCGGCGTGTACTACACCCTGAACAAGATCAATGATGCCTGCTATGGTCGGTCCCAGCACGACTGCTTCCTGCTGAATCCTACCACGACCTCCGACACCGACATCACGGCAAGAGAGTACGTCCTGATTGACATCGACCCCGAGCGTCCATCAGAAACCAATGCCAGCGACGAGGAAGTGGCGTATGCTTGGACCACGGCCCAGAGGGTGCATAACTACCTGCGGGATCAGGGCTTCTACGCCCCGGTGATTGCGATGTCCGGCAACGGCATCCACCTTCTCTATAAGGTCAGGTTCCAGAACACGAAGGAGCGCGAGGAGCTGGTGAAGAACTTCCTCCTCGCACTGGATATGATGTTCGGCGACAACCGCGCCCACGTCGATACCAGCGTGTCCAACGCCAGCCGCATTTCCAAGCTGATAGGCACTGTCTCCAACAAAGGAGCCAACACCGAGGAGAGACCGCAGCGAGAGAGCTACATCATTCAGGTCCCGGACAACTTCGAGTGTACGGACATCACCTACTTCGAGAAGGTCGCTGCCACCATCCCCAAGAAGGAGAAGCCGAGCCGGAGCAACCGCTACGCGCCGCAGGAGGACTTCGACTTGGAGCAGTTCTTCCGCGACCACGACATCGCCATTCATTCGCAGTCGAAGTTCAGCGGCGGTATCAAGTACATCTTGGAGGAGTGCCCGTTCAATAGCAGCCACAAGCATCCCGATGCCGCAGTGTTCAAGATGAGCAACGGCGCACTGGGGTTCAAGTGTTTGCACAACAGCTGCCAGCAATACACGTGGCGCGACTTCCGCCTGCACTTCGACCCGGAGGCATACGACAAGAAAGAGTACTACGCCCACCTGCAGCGGCAGCAGTACTACGCACCACCGCCGCCACCTCCTCCGATTCCTGCTGACTTGCCTACACCAGAGGATCCGGCAAAGGGTAAGAAGTGGCTGCAGATGTCCGACATCAAGTACATCAACCCGGCCAAGATTCCGTATATCCCGTCGGGCATCATCGCCCTCGATAAGAAGATAATGGGCTTGATGATGGGCGACGTGACGATATTGACGGGCCTACCTTCTTGCGGCAAGACATCGCTGATTGGTAATTTGGTCCTCAACGTGGCGCAGCGTGGTGAGAAGGCCGCGCTCTGGTCCGGCGAAATGCAGGATTTCAGGGTGCAGTCGTGGATCGACCAGATGGCAGCAGGTAAGAACTACGTGCGGGCGAAAGAGGGCTACGACAACCTATACTTTGCGCCGAAGGATGTCTGCGACCGCGTGAATGAATGGCTCGACGGCAAGTTGTTCCTCTACAACAATGAGTACGGCTGCAAGTGGAACCAGTTATTCCAAGACATTCAGGATGTCGTCGATTCCGAGAACATCAAGCTGGTGATTCTGGACAACCTGATGGCCCTCGACCTCACGTTTCAAGGTGAGAAAAACGACAAGCAGACCCAGTTCATCAAGGAGATTAAGGACTACGCCAAGCGCAAGAACATACACATCTTGCTGGTGGCCCATCCCCGCAAGGAGACCTCCTTCCAACTGTTGAGGCCGGACAGCATCGCCGGAACCTCGGACCTCGGCAACCTCTGCGACAACCTGTTCATTATGCACAGGGTTGGCCGCGACTTCGAGAAGCGAGCCAAAGGTTTCTTCGAGCAGTGGCAGATTGAGGACTGGAAGCGGTTCAGCGTGGTGATTGAGATCTGCAAGAACCGCAGCTTCGGTGTATCGGACTTCATCGTTGGTATGTACTACGAGAAGGAGAGCCGCCGCCTGAAAAACGAGATTGCCGAGCACATCGTGTACGGCTGGCAGGATGAGGCCCGGGTGCAGCAGACGCTGCCGCTGGACGACCTTCCGCCCGATAACGACGAGTTCGACAAGGCGCAGGAGCTGGACGATTTACCATTTTAACTTATAAGTTAAGTATTCTGATGTTACCCCGTCCCAACGACAAGACCCGGCTCTGTCTCGACACCAAGTGTGCAAAACGAGAGACGTGCTGGCGGAACGTGAAGGGCGGGAGAATCACCGTCGGAGAGTTCTTCGACCACGAATGGATAGAAACCTGTAATAATTATGAGCGATATATTCCAAGAGACCTCTGCCGCCTCTAAAGAGACGTGCCGGACCTGCGCCAACCGCGAGAGGCACGAATGCGGCGCGAAAATCATCCAGTACTGCAACGCCATCAAGTCCAATAGGACCCATAACGGCTTGAAGAAAATCAAAGTTACGGATCCGGCCTGCGACCTGTTCAAGAATGAACTGATTGCAGCGATGGAGAAGGCAGTCAAGGAGCGTTGGGACCGCTTCGACCGCATCTTCCAGAAGGCCACGGGCAAGCCCTTTGCCGAGGCCG
>JAFYIK010000132.1 GCA_017538685.1 Bacteroidales bacterium
GGGTGATTTCACCGTCGGAGCCGTCCATTTTGAGAAACTTCAAAGAAACGTCCTTTTTCAGTTCCTGGGCCGTGACGTATTTGCAGAGTTCCAGGGCAATGTCGTCCAGCCCCGCATCGAAGATCTTCACCTTCTCCACCAGTTCGCCTATTGACGAAACCAGTCTGCAGGTGTAGCCCTCCAATCCGTCCGAATTCAGCCCCGCCGAAGTGTAAGCTATCAGCAAGTGTGCGGAAGGGTCGTGATAGAGAACCGGTTCGGGCGCCAGGCTTTCAGTTCCGCAGCGCGGGCAGTGGCACACGAACATTGATCCGTCTTTCACGCTGTCTTTCAGCGAAGGATTCTGGGCTACGTTGATGCTTCTCACATCCGGAGCGACGAACTCGCTCCCGCATTTAGGGCATATCATAGGTCGGTGGTAAATACAAAATTGATTTCGTAAGGTTTGTCGAACAGTTCCGTGTTTCCCCACACATAAGCGGCCGAGACTCCTATTCTGAAATTGTAGGGAATGAACCACAAATTGCCGAGGACGACCTGAAGAGCGGCTCCGGCAGACATCTTGAAATAAGAAGGGAACACAATCGGATAATCCGGGTGCTTTGAGCGGCCCCAGGCAAGAGACTCATTCAACACACCAAACTTCGGGATGAATTCGAAGTTTCTTACATACATCAAAGGGCTGAGTCCGTTCCAATCCACAGACAGGAACGGGATGGCGTAATTGAGCTTCAATTCCTGGGTTAAGTGTATGACGCCGTCGGATTTATTTATTGTTTCGTCTTCGTATGCTTCGGTGCCGGCACTCAGGCTGAAGCCGAATCCTGAAGTCTTCGTGAATCCGGGAGTGTAACCATAAACCGTGAAGTTCTGGAGAGGGTAGACAAAATCCAAGTCCTTGGTTGCTGCGACTGCAGCGCCTATACCCCAACGCGGGAATATGCACGAATTAGGCGTCGGGAGCACAGAATAAGCACGAAGCCCGGCGCTTGCCGTGGTCGTGGTAGGAGAGTAGTTGAACTCGGTGTAAGGCAGCACGGCACGCGACCAGCCGTCTGAAGAGAAGTTCAGCGGCACATAGCTGCGCAGGCGGGCGAAGGTGCCGAGGCGGTTTGCTGCGAAACGGCCTTCGAACACGGGATGGAGTCCGCGGTAGGTCAGGCTCACGATTCCGGAGTGCAGGTCCTTTCCGTCGCTGACCCAGGCGCCGGGGTAATAACTGTAGCCCGCCTGTCCGTAGAGCGTGTTGAGGTCATTCTGGAAGAACACCGTACCGCCAAGGCCGAGGGCGGTCTGAAGCTGCTCGTAGGTCATCGTAGAGAGTTCGTCGTAGTCTGCGAACAGAGGAATCCAGGAGTGGATCTTGATCGCGTGCGCCAGCTTCGAGTAGGGACGCGACTCGCCTATTTCCGGCTCATCGAATGAGATGCCGGCGGCCAGCGCAGCCTCCTGCGCGGAAAGCCTGTCTTCCAGTTCGTAGCGGTGCTTCTTGAGGAAATTGACGGCGCGGACGGGCAGGCTGTCCACCGGCGTGCTGCAGATCATACGGCCGTCCGTGCGCAGATAGGTGAAGTACAGCTGGCCGTCGTCGCCGAATATGAAGTCCTTGCCGCCGGCCTGCAGGCAGGTGTGCTGCAAGACTTCGCCGCCATTCAATGAATACAATTCGTTTACACCCGTGCGGTCGGATGTAAAGAATAACTTGTCATCGTAGACGAAAAGATGGTTGATTTTCAAGAAAGAGGGCCCCACGACGGGCGTGAACGACGGCAGGCGGTAAATCCCCTCGCCGTCGTCGGTAAGGGCCGCACACAAGATTTCTCCGCCCTTTACGACGGCTTCGTGGGGCGTCAGCCCGTCCGGCGCACGGAATTCGGCCAGAACGTCGCCGCTGAAAGCGTCCAGTAAAGCCACATAGGCCGATCCGTCATAGCCGGTTCTGCAGGCAACGAGAGTGTCGCCGAAGGCCTTGGGATTGAACCAGCGGCCCTCGCGGACGAGGGTGCGGGTCGAGCGCCCGTTCCAATAACGGATAGAGCTGTGTGAGTGCATCTCCCAACGGAGGTTGGGCGTGGTTTCCGCCCAATAAATCCGGTCGCCGCCGGACGTAAGGGGAGAATCGGCTCCCGTCAAATGAATCTTCAGGACCCTGCCGTCGGCCGGATTAACAGAAACTATCGAAGAGTTGTCGGCGATGCCGCCCTTGCGGGCATATATTTTACCGCCGGACATCGTGAGCCCTGAATACGAGACATAATATCGCTCCGGTTCGGTAAGCCGGCGCACCGGCTGGAAGGGCGCCCGAAGTTCATCGTCCGCCCGCCATAGGCTGTCCTGGACAGCCATAACCCCGCCGAAGGCGTGTTTAAACTTAAGCCCGGTCTGCCGGCGCACCTGCTTGCGGTAGGGGATCAGCCAGTCGTAGTAGTCCTTCATAAACAGCGGCTTGTCGTAGACCGCGCGCATCCCGCCGATGGCCAGATAGCCGGCTTTGTAGTAGTCCGGGGTGAACAGCCGCTGGGAACCGAAGCGCCAGCGCTCGTAGTTGCGGAACTGGCCGTCGGCGAAGCTCGCGCGGAAGTACTCCAGAAAGTCCGCCGTACGCGCCCGGCCCGCCTGCGTCAGCCCCGTCTCCACCGCCACGGCGTCGCCTTCGAAGTGGGAGGGGTCGAAATAGTAGATCGAAAACAGGCCCGCGGGCGCCTCCCCGAACAGGTAACTCCATTTTCTCAGCGGCCGCTGGCGGAGGAACTGCATCTGTGCGACGTGGCGCTGCTCGTGGATGGCGAGCAGGGTGTGCCAGGGAGTTGGATCGGGGCTGACCATCTCCGGGCCCGTGTACATCTCCATCCTGCGCGGAGTCCACACGACCATACCGTTGGAATATCCCAGATAGGGGTGAAGGATCACGGGCAGGCGGTTCCAGTAGCCCTGGTTGGGCACTCGGCCTATCGAATACGAGACCGGCAGCTTCCAGCACTCCCACTCCGTGGCATAGACCCGCGCCAGCGAATCAATCTCAGCCGGGAACACGAAGCGGTAGTCTTCGGTCTTTATCTGGTTCCACTTCAGAAAAGACTTTTCCGTGCCATCCACCACGAACTGCGCGTTCGCGGAGTATGCCAGCCCGGCGAGGAGGACAGCCAGAAACAGTTTCCTGAAATGTTCGTTCATTATTTGAGAATCAGGTTAGAAAGGAAAATGACGACAATTGCTATCGGCGCCACCCAGCGTATCATAAAGTAGATGGGCTTGAACACCTTTCCGGTGCGAAGCCTTCCTCCGCAGGTGAATTCGTCATAGACGTCGGCTTTCTTCATCCTCCAGCCCACGAACAGCACGAAGAGCAGGCTGCCCAGCGTCATCACGAAGTTGGAGATCAGCTTGTCGCAGAAGTTGAAGATGGTGTTGCCGAGGATATGGAAGTCCTTGAGCGGGCCGAACGACAGTGAGCAGAGAACTCCGAGAGCCCAGCAGACGATGAACAGCATCAGAGTCGCTTTCTTTCGCGACATCTTCTTTTGGTCCACGAGGAACGCCACGCAAGTCTCGAGCATACTCACGGACGAGGTCAGCGCCGCGAAAACGATGGTGGTGAAGAAGAGGATGGAAATGACGTGGCTGATGACCGGATGGATCTGCCCCATCGACGAGAAGATGAACGGCAGGGTCTCGAAGATCAGCCCCGGCCCGGCGCCAGGCTCGATTCCGGCTGCGAACACGGCCGGCATTATGGCGAAGCCCGCCAGCAGCGCGAACGCAAGGTCGAAGACGGCCGTGCCCACCCCCGTGGCGAGCAGATTCTCCCCGCGCTTCATATACGACGCGTAGGTGAGGATGCAGCCCACGCCGAGCGAGAGCGAGAAGAACGCCTGGCCCATAGCGGACAGCATCGCCGAGCCAGTGAGCTTGCTGAAATCCGGCTTGAGCATATAGTCCACGCCAGCCTTCGCGCCCGGGAGCGTGAGGGAGTAGACCATAATCGCGACTATCAGCACGAAAAGCAGCGGCGTGGTGGTCTTGGTGAACTGCTCCACGCCCTTGCGGATGCCGAATTTCACGATCAGCGCAGTGACACCGATGAACACGGTGTGCCAGACGATAGGGATCCAGGTGGACGAGATGAAGCTGCCGAAGCGCGCGGAGTGGTCGGCCTGCGTCATAGCGGTGTCCGACACGGCGAACGAGAGGGCGCGCACCTGATACGCGATGGACCAGCCGCCTACCACGCTGTAGTACGACACGAGTATGAGCGGAGCGAAGAAGGTGAACAGCCCTATCCATTTCCACGGCGTGCCGGGGGCGAGCTTGTCCATAGCGCCGACCGTGCTGAGCTGGGCGCGCTTGCCGATTATGGACTCTGACAGGAAGATGGGGACGCAGAGGAAGATCGCCGCCAGCAGATACACGATTATGAAGGCGGCTCCGCCGTTTTGCCCGACCATATACGGGAAACGCCAGATGTTGCCAAGCCCGATGGCGGACCCGGCCATAGCCAGAATGGCGGCTCGTCTACCGCCGAAGCTTTCTCTCATACACTACAAACTCGAACTCGAATCCCGTTTCGGGATCGGTATGCGTCTCCGAAGTGCTGATTTTCTCCCACATTTCAGGATCGATCACGGGGAAGAAAGCGTCCGCGTCCTTGACCTCCGTGTGCACGTGAGTGATATAAAGGCGGTCCATCTCCGGGAGCGCGGCTTTATAGACCGATGCGCCTCCCATTATGAAACACTTGTCTTTGCCCGTCTCCTCGGCCTCGCGGAACGCTTCGTCGAAGGAATACGCGCAAGTAACCTCCGGGATGGGGTCGCCGCCGAGGTTGAGCACTATGTTCTTACGCCCCTTAAGCGGCCTGAAAGGCAGTGAGA
>JAFYIK010000133.1 GCA_017538685.1 Bacteroidales bacterium
GTCAATGGCGGTAACGTGACCCTCAACGGCTTCAACTACAGCAGCATCCAGGCTGCAGTCAACGCAGCTGCGAAGCTCACTTCCGGAACTGCTCTCATCGAACTCACCGAAGGCGCAACCTATGTTGAGGAAGTTAAGCTCACCGCTTTCGAGGAAGATGCGGCAGTCGCGGCTGCAGTGAAGGTCCCCGTTGTCATCGACGGTAAGGCTCCTGCCACCACGCTTAACGGTTCCTTCGAAATCAAGGGTGTCAAGGCCAACATAAAGAATATGACCCTGAATCCTACTATTAACTCTACCACCAAGATGTACAAGGAGGGTTATGGAAGGACTAACAGCAGCCACGCATTTGGTGTTGAGATCATTTCCAGCGGCTATGGCTGTGTCATTGAAAACCTTACTATCAATGTCGCCGGCCTTATCGCTGCGAATGCTGAAGCAACTCCTACCGCCATCTATGTCGGCGACAAGCTTGCTGAAAACAACGAGCCTGATATTATTCAGAACAACACCATCAACTGGGCCGGTCAGCGTGACGCCCAGCTCTATGGGGCTCTCGTGAAGTTCATCGGCAACACCGTCAACGGCGGTCTCTATGTCCGTGTCGGCTATGCAGGAGGTAAGGTTTGGCTCTCGCAGAACACATTCAACGATGTGACCAAGTCATTTGACTTCAACAACCCGACCAACACCAAGGTTATCTTCGGTGACGGTATGCACGAAGACGACAACGTCTACAACGGAAAACTTCCTACGCTCAACGCAACCCTTGATGCAGACAAGAAGAATGTCTTCTTCCCTGCAATTCAGTCCGACGGACAGGTAGTCGTCGAAGGTGGCCCTCTGACCCGCGTATGGCACAAGTCCTATCTGCTCGACGATACTTGGGATGATGATCTCAAGCCTGCAAGGACAGACTGGAACCGCAATGCAGCCATCTGCGGCGAATTTATCTACATCCCTGTCGTTAACAACAAGGCTGTCGGTATCTTCGACCTCGAGGGTAACTATGTAACCACCATCTCTGGATTCAATGGTGCAGGTACCTTTACTGTAGACGCAATCACCACACTCGGCGATGCCGTTTATGTGGCGTGCTGCGGTGGTACTTCCAAGTGGGTTAACGGAGACCTCACCATCTACAAGCTTAACGGAAAGAACGCAGCCGGAATGTACACAGGCTTCGATGTCGCAGCCGTATACGCAAAGACGGCTATGGCAGATAACGCCCGTTATGGCGATAGAATGACTTCGTTCGGCACCGATGAAGAGGGAGCTCTTATTTTCGTGGATTACACCTATGCCGAGAACAGAGGTTCCCTGCTGTTCCACGTCCAGAACGGCGTTGTGAACCCCGAGCCTTTCAAGCCGGCGTATCTGGTGACAAACGAAAATACCTCTGCGATGAATGGCATTTACATCCTTCAGGGTGGTCCCGGCTCTGCTCAAGTCGGTCTTTATGCCGGCAACCAGGCAGACGCGCGCGTAGTGGCTCTCGACAACTGGTTCTCCGGCGGCGGCTGGTGGAATCAACTTCTCCCCGACGGATCTTACGGAAGACTGCCTGCACTCAATGATGCCAATATGAATGATCCCAGGATATTCTCTGCTGGCGGCAAGGATTATGTTGCATATGTCTCTTCCAACAGTGACACTGGCACCAAGACCACCAGAGCTTCCCTCAAGATTGTTGAAATTTCAGCGACTGGAGCGAATCTTCTCGAAAGACTCTTCAACACCTGCAAAGATTCTGAGACTCTCAAAGCGGCAACGACCGAGTATGGTCTTGTCGTGCCGGGAGATCCTGCAGTCAGGGATACTTTCGGAGCTTCCAACGGAACCGGTTATTGTGGAGTTACTGTTGTCGGCGGCGTGACCTACGTCTTCGCCGGTGCCGACACCGTCGGTATGTCACTCTTCAAGGTAAACTAGTAATAATTTCTCTCGTA
>JAFYIK010000134.1 GCA_017538685.1 Bacteroidales bacterium
AAGCCGGCGCAGATGCGTCGGCCTTTCCGGGATAGTCGGAGAATCGCTAATTCATCGACTTTACGATAAGTTCATCCAGATCCTCCCTGCCCATCTTTCCGTCCAGGAAGATGAAGGTGGTTTCATTGCCTTCGTCGGCTATCATCACGAATCCGTTTACGACTGTCTCCGAACCGATGGTGTACATCCTGACGATTTCACCGCCTTCTTTTGCTTCGAGGAGAAGCTCGTAATTTCCGCTCTCGACAAACTTCTCGGCATCGGCCTTAAGGGAAGCGTTGATCTCCGGATTCTCACTGTCAAGGATATACAATCCTGTAAGAGACTGGATAATAGGAGCCAGATTGATGTCGTCGCCTTCCACGTTGAGATCCGGAATCTTTCCGATAAGGCGGAACATCGCGGGAGAAATGTAGACTGCGCTGACGCCTTCAGCTTCGGAGTATTTCTGATAGATGGCTTTACCGTTCTGTGCGAAAGAAACTAATGTGCTGAGCAGCAGGGCTGCGATTATGATAATGCGTTTCATATTATTCTGAGATTTTATTGATTATTTCAACTGTTTTTTCTGCGGTTTCACCCGCTTTGGCTGCCATATTTGCACCGGCGGCCATTTTGTTGGAGATTTTCTGGAATGTCGCCTCCACCTGTGCGTAAGCAAGATAAGGATCATCGAAAGTGTCCGTGAGCTTGTTTGAATTGCTCCAGGGGATTATGACGACTGCCGCGAGCAGGGCTGCGAAGGCAAAAGCTGCGTAGGGGGCCCACCTGAACTGTGCCGGTTGCGGCTGAGACTCCACGGTCGCCTTTGCGGCAAGAGAGGCCATAATGCGGTCTTCGAGCCCTGCGGGCACGGGAGCTTCCGCTTCCAGGGCGGCCGACTCCAGCTCGTCCAACTCCATTTTTTCTATGTCTTCGATTCTTTTCATCCTTTCATTTTAATTTTTGACCGGGCTTGCGACAGAAGCACACGGCAGGTGAGGTAATTGATTCCGGTCCGCTCGGCGATCTCCTCATACGAGAGATCTTCCACTGTGCGGAGGACGAGGATTTCCCGCTGCTTGTCAGGCAGGGCCTTGATGGCCTCAAGGACCTTGTTCAGGCGAGTCTTGGAGTCGATCGTATCGTCCGGCCCGGGGACATATGCCTTGTCAGGCAACTCTTCCGGGAAGCTCAGGAACTGCGCCCTTCTGATGCGGTCCAGGCAAAGGTTCTTCAGCATCCGGATGCTGTACGCTTTCGGCGACCCGACTCCTTCGAGACTGTCCCTGGATTCCCAAAGCTTAGCGTACACTTCCTGCACCGCGTCCTCTGCCTCTGCTTCGGATTCGAGCATATAGTAGGCAATCCGGTACAGCGTCTGCGCCAGCGGGAGATACTCACTATGGAACAGGGACTCAGTCATTGGAAGATATCCTGGCTATAGTTTCCATTGAGATGGATCCGAAGATGCAGATTATCGCGCAGTCTGAAGGGGAGTAGAGGACGAAATCGCGGACTTTGTCCGAATTGTCGTCGACCACGCCGTAGATGGTCATCCTTTCGCCGTCGCCGCTCGCTTCCATCAGCATCTCGCTGCCTTCCACCGCCTGCTCGAGTTTGCGGGTGATGCGGGCCTTGTCGTCGGCGGAGCATTCCTCATAACTCAGGACCATAATGCCGTGGATACCCTTCATCAGGCTGAGCGCCTCGCGGGCATCCGGATCCTCAAGAGCGGACAGGCGGATGACTCCTTTGATTGCGGAAGTGGCCACACGGCCGAGCCTGACCATCTCCGCGCCTTCGTAGTGACGGCACTCGGAAAGGATCGACGTGATGCGTGCTTTGGAAACTGTTTTTCCTGGATTTGCGGCGAATGCCTGGCAGGAAAGAAGGATACCGATTATCAGTAAAAAACGTTTCATAAATAATACTTTGTCGTTGCGTTCTGTCTATAAGACGCACAAGTATTCATTTTGTTAATGACTTTTTTCAAAACAAATATAAATATTCCTCGGCATATGGAAACCGGCTTGGAATTCGAATAGTTTTTATATATTTGCAGTCCCAAAACCCGGTGAGATGTCCGAGTGGTTGAAGGAGCCTGCCTCGAAAACAGGTGTACGGCAACGTACCGGGGGTTCGAATCCCTCTCTCACCGCGCTACGCAAAGCAAATCAGGTGCCGCACGACAGTGCGGCATTTGTGTTTGACGGCACACCCGTCGAAAGCTCGCTTTCGTAAGGGTGTGCCGTCAAACACAAAGCAACCGGTGGTTGCACCTGCATTTGCTTTGCTCTCGGAGAGAGGGGGACGTCGGAGGGCGCAGCCCGACGAAATCCCATAGGTTCGAGAGAGATTATTCGAATATTATTGTTAAATTTGAGAACATAATTAATAATAATAGGATGAGAAGGCTTGTTTGGGCGCTGACGGTGGTGGCGACGTTGTTGTTCGCGACCGGGCTGCGCGCCCAGAATGTTTCCAAAGCCCAGAATGTTCCCAAAGCCGGGGATGCAGTGAAAGGCGTCGTGCTGGATCAGGACAACATCCCGATTCCGGGAGCGGGGGTCGTGATCAGGGGGACGACTATAGGCGCGGTGACGGGTTTGGACGGAGAGTTCGAACTCGAGATTCCGGCGCAGTACGCGAAGGGCGAACTTGAGTTCAATTGCTTCGGCTACGAAACTGTCTACAAACCTGTCGGCAAAACGTATTATCAGATAATCCTGCATGAATCGTCCCTGAATCTGGATGAAGCCGTGGTGGTGGGCTACGGCGTGCAGAAGAAGGGCGATCTTACCGCCAGTGTGGCCTCTGTGAGCCAGAAAACGTTGAAGAATATGCCTGTGGACAACATAACGGGTATGCTTGGAGGTAAACTCCCAGGTTTGGTTTCGCGCCAGACCACCGGCCTTCCCGGCGAGAACGACGCGGCGATTTATATCCGCGGCATAAGCACAACCGGCAATTCCACCCCGCTGATACTTGTTGATGGAGTGGAACGTGAATTCTCCAACCTCGACCCAAGCGAAATCGCCAGTATCACAATCCTCAAGGATGCCGCGTCCGCCGCGGTCTATGGTGTCA
>JAFYIK010000135.1 GCA_017538685.1 Bacteroidales bacterium
GAGGCGGTTAAACGTTTGAAGACTTTAGGCACAAAAATATGAAAATAGGTATTTGCAGCGACCACGCGGGGGTGGAGTACAAGGCGAAGTTGATGAAGATGCTTCGCCGACGCGGCATCGAAGTGGTTAACTTCGGGACTGACTCGACTGAGAGTATGGACTACACGGACGTGGCGCATCCATTGGCTTCGGCCGTGGAGAGCGGTTCCGTGGATTTGGGCATTGCGCTTTGCGGAACAGGCAACGGAATGGCAATCACTCTGAACAAACATCAGGGTGTGCGCGCCGGGCTGGCCTGGAGCACGGCGATCGGTGCGCTGGTCAAGCAGCACAACAACGCCAACGTGCTCGTGATGCCGGCGCGCTTCATCTCATATCGTATGGCCGCCGCGATAGTACGCACCTGGCTTGACACTCCGTTTGAAGGAGGAAGACATCAAAGACGCATTGATAAAATTCCTGTCGCATAGCATCGAGGACTACCCGGAAGGGATCGTTCTCCCGATCGACAAGCCGTATCGCTGGACTTCGGCGGATGTGATCCGCAAGGTGAAGTATGCGGCGATAAGGCATTTCGGGAAGAAGAACCTGAAGGTAGGGCACGCCGGCACGCTGGACCCGCTTGCGACGGGGATACTGCTGGTGTGCATCGGCCCGGCGACCCGCCGCGCCGAGGAACTCCAGCGCTCCCGCAAGCGGTACCTTGCCGGCGTGTCCTTCGGCGCGACCACTCCTTCCTACGACCTGGAAAAACCCATCGACCGCGAATACCCGGTGGACGGCATCACCGAATCCTCTGTCCGCGACGCGCTCAAAGGCTTCCTCGGCGAACAGGACCAGGTCGCTCCCCTTTTCAGCGCCAAATCAGTGGACGGTGTCCGCGTCTACGAAACCGCCCGCAAACTTTTCAAGCAGGGTCTCCCGGTGGAAGACACCGGAATCCTTCAGGCGAATCGCATCACCATCTACGACATCAATCTCGTCGGCTTTGGTCCGGCGCCTCAACAACAAATAGTTGATGATGGTGTCGGTCGCATCAGAGTAGCAGATATAAGCGATCGAATCCTGCCGACGGCGATCATTGACGTGGAGTGCTCGAAGGGGACGTACATCCGTGCCCTGGCGCGCGACCTCGGCGAAGCTCTCGGTTCCGGCGCCTTCCTCAGCTCCCTTCGCCGCATCGGTAACGGCGGATACACTATCAATGACGCTATCTCCCTCGAAGAAGCACTAAGACTCCTCTCAGAATAATTATGAAACGACTGACCACATTGCTTTTAGCGCTGGCGGGCATCGCGGCCTGCACGAATCAGACTAGTTACACGGAGAAAGTGGACCCGATGATAGGAAGCGGGGGCCACGGACACGTGTTCGTGGGTGCGAGCGTGCCGAGGGGAATGGTAACCCTCGGGCCGCAGCAGATCAACGACGGTTGGGACTGGTGCTCGGGGTACCACATCTCCGACACCCTCGTCATAGGCTTCAGCCACACGCATCTCTCCGGAACGGGCATAGGCGATCGCGGAGACATACTCCTGATGCCTTTCGACCCGGCGAAGGTCAAACGCACGAAGCAGTGGGTCGGGCAAAAGCGCACGGAGGTCGGCCATATCTATGCACGGCTGGACCATACACGGGAAAAGGTCAGCCCGGCCGAATACACGGTGTCACTTCCGGATTACCAGATCCGCGTCCGCCTCTGCGCGACCTCGCGGGTAGGGCTGCACGAATACAAGTTCAGCAGCCGCGAGGGAGCGATCCTTCTCGACCTCGCGACCGGAATAGGCTGGGATCGCTGCGAGGACAGCGGGCTCACGGTGCTGGACAATCGGCGCATCGAGGGTTTCCGCCAATCCCGCGGCTGGGCTAAGGACCACCGCTGGTATTTCGCGGCCGAGTTCAGCGAGCCGTTCAAGTCGGAGGAGGTGGAGCAGCTGGAGAACGACGGCACCGCCACCGTCTTCCGCTTCGACACGCGCAACCGCAGCCATAGGCGCATCCTCGTGAAGGTAGCGCTGTCGTCGGTGAGCTGCGAGGGGGCGTGGAAGAATATGCGCGAAGAGCTGCCCGGCTGGAATTTCAAGCGCACGGCGAAGGCGGCCGACAAGAAATGGAACGAGGCGCTCGGGGCGATTCAGATCGAGCCGCTTTCGGACAAGCAGGAGCGCATCTTCTACACCGCGCTCTACCATACCCTGCTGTTCCCGGCGCTGTTCAGCGACGTGGACGGAAGCTTCCGCGGTTCGGACGGCCTTGTGCATCAGTCCGAGCGCGAGCAGTACACAATCCTCTCATTATGGGACACTTACCGCGCAGAGGTGCCGCTGACGACTCTCATCGACCCGTCGTTCTCACGCTCTCTCGCAGACACTTATCTGAATATCTATAAAGGTCAGGGCAAGCTGCCGGTCTGGCATCTGGACGGCAATGAGACCGACTGTATGGTGGGCAACCCGGGCGTCATCTCGCTGGGCGACCTCGTGCTGAAGGGCTATGCCGACGACCCTGCCGAAGCCTATAAGGCTATGCTCGCCAGCTCCGAGCTGGACGAGCGCGGGCTGGCGGCGCAGAAGCTTTATGGCTACATCCCCTTCGACCAGAGCAATGAAGACTGGGGCCTGGCCAAGTCGCTGGAGTACGCAATCGCCGATGCGGCGGTCGCGAAGGTGGCGCTCGCGGTCGGGGATACCGACGCTGCAGAGCGCTACCAGTGGCGCAGCAAGGCCTACGAACGCTACTACGACCCCGCGAGCGGTTTCCTTCGCGGCCGCACCCTCGACGGCGAATTTCGCGAGGGCTTCGACCCGTTCATTGCCGACAACGCAACCGACTATGTGGAAGGCAACGCCTGGCAGTACACCTTCCTCGTGCCGCACGACGTTCCCGGTCTGATCAGCGTGTTCGGCGGACCGGAGCGATTCCGCGAGAAGCTGGACAGCCTGTTCGTGGCGGAAGGCGACATCGACGGTTCCGTGCCGGATATGACCGGCCTGATCGGGCAGTATGCGCACGGCAACGAGCCGAGCCACCACATCGCGTATATGTACAACTGCCTCCCCGGCGGGCATAGCAGTTGCTGCCGGCTGGTCCGGAGGATTATGGACAGGCTCTATTTCGACGACGAGAACGGCGTGTGCGGAAACGAAGACTGCGGACAGATGAGCGCGTGGTATGTACTCTCGGCGCTCGGCTTATATCAGGTCGACCCGGCGGGCGGGGACTGGGCTGTGGGCAGCCCGGCAGTCCGCGCCGCGACCGTCGACCTCGGCGAAGGCCGCAAGCTGACCATACGCACCGAGCTCAATTCCAAGCATAATGTCTATGTGCAGAGCGCTTCGTTCAACGGCGAACCGCTCGACCCCGACCGGATGTTCATCCCCTGGTCCGAGCTCAGCCAGGGCGGCGAGCTCGTGTTCCAGATGGGACCTCTGCCGAAAGAATAAACTATGCAGATCCGAAGGCGCATATTACCCGTGTTGATGGTTCTGGGGCTGCTTATGCAGGCCTGCGAGCCGGAGACCGTGGTGATCACTCCCGACGACACTCCGCCGACTTCGGTGGATAAACCGGACAACCCATCCGAGCCGCAGAAGCCCGCAGAACCCGCCGGCCCCGTGATCCCGGCCGAGATGACGGCGCTGCCCTACGTGTATATCTACACCCCGAACGGAGTGGGCGTGACGAGCAAAGAAAAATGGCTCGAGAAGGCCTCCATCATAATCCGCGACGATAAAGGCGAGATTCTCTACAAAGCTGAGAATATGAACATCCGCGGCCGCGGAAACACCAACTGGTGGTACCCTAAGAAGCCCTATGCCATCAAGCTCTACGAAAAGGCCGACTTCTTCGGCACTGGCAAGAGCCGCAAATGGGTGCTGATGGCCAACTGGATGGACAGGACGCTGCTCAGGAATGTGGTGGCGTTCGAGGCGGCGCGCCGCACCTCCATCGACTGGACGCCGACCGGGCGCTTCGTGGAGCTGTATATGGACGGCCAGCACCTCGGACTCTACTGGCTGGGGGAAAAGATCAACGTGGAGGGCAGCAAGTTCGAAGCGGACTACCTTTATTCCTTCGACACTTCCGACGGCAGTGAAACCGACTTCTACGACGAAGGCACCTTCTGCGCCAACAGCTGGAGCTACGGCGCGCCCGTGGAGGTGAAATATCCCGACCGCGACAACTACCAGAATGGCAAATTCGACGCCGTGGTCAAGCAGGCGAAACTGAAGCTCAAGGCTATGACCGACGGCATCTCGGGCGGGACGCTGAATCAGATCGACGTGGACAGCTTCTGCGACTGGTACCTGGTGCACGAACTCACCTTCAACCTCGAGCCCAACCACCCGAAGAGCTGCTTCTTCCACTGGCGCAAGGACAAGATGTACGCCGGGCCGGTGTGGGATTTCGACTGGTACACTTTTATCCCGGAAGAGCAGAATCTGGGCATCAAGAACGCCCTATGGTACAACAAGCTGCTTAATAACGCCACCTTCAAGGCCCGCTTGAAAGTGCGCTGGGCCGAACTTAAGCCCCGGTTCGAGACCCTTCCCGATTTCGTGGACGCCCAGGCCGAACTAATCCGCGCCTCCGAGGCCGTGAACAACAAAATGTGGCCTCTGGAGAACAACAGCTGGATCAACGGCGACGAAAATATGAGCTTTCAGGAAGCCGTGGACAGGATGAAACTCGGGATAACCAACCGCATTGCTGTCCTCGACAGGGAGATTCCAGCCCTATGAAAATAGTCTGCGACGATAAGATTCCCTTCCTTCGCGGGGTGTTCGAGCCCTACGCCGAAGTGGTGTACCTGCCCGGCGCGGCGATCACGTCCTCGGACGTGCGCGACGCAGACGCGCTGGTCACCCGCACGCGCACGCGCTGCGACAGCGCGCTGCTGGAAGGCTCGTCCGTCCGCGTGATCGCCAGCGCCACCATCGGCTACGACCATATCGACACAGCCTGGTGCTCAGAGCATAGGATTGAGTGGGCGAACGCCCCCGGCTGCAACTCTGGCTCCGTGGCGCAGTACATTTCTTCAGTTCTGGTCGTTTTGGCCTCGCGTTTCGATTTGGATCTCGGCAATATGACTTTGGGCATCGTGGGCGTCGGGCACGTCGGCAGCAAGGTCGCGCGCGTAGCGCAGGCGCTCGGGATGCGCGTCCTTCTGAACGACCCGCCCCGCGCCTTGGCGGAGGGTTCTGACGGTTTCGTCTCGCTGGAGGAGCTGATTGCCGGCTCCGACATCATCATGCTCCACGTGCCCCTATCAGACTCGACCCGCTATCTTTTTGACGCCGCGCGCATTGGGATTATGCGCCCCGACCAGATCCTGATCAACACCTCCCGCGGCGAGGTTGTCTGCGGCGATGCACTGAAAGAAGCCCTTCGAAACGGCCTATTGAAAGCCGCCGTGCTGGATGTCTGGGAGCACGAACCGGATATCGACCCCGAACTCGCCGCCCTCGTCGAAATCGCGACTCCGCACATTGCCGGCTATAGCCTCGACGGCAAAGCCGCCGGCACCACCGCCGCCGTCCGCGTCGTCGCCCGCGCCCTCGGCATCAACGAACTGACCGACTGGTCCGCCAACCTCCCGCCAGCCGCCGGCAATGACACATACGACGTTACCCGCGACTCCGACGCCCTCAAATCCGACCTCAGTTTCTTCGAGCATCTCCGCGAGACCTATCCCGTCCGAAGGGAACCGTCAATCTTATAGTCCTTCTGCAGGGCGGGAAGAACATCTTCCCTCTTGATGGTGATGGTGGACTTGCCGTTAAGTTCCGCCTCCATCGGAGCGTTGTACATCACGTCGCGCATCAACTTCTCCATAATGCAGCGCAGCGCGCGTGCTCCTGTGCCCAGAGTCACAGCCGCCTCGGCTATCGCGTCCAGCGCACCGGGGTCGAACTTCAGATTCACCCCGTCCTCGCGAAGCAGTTCGCGGTACTGCTCTACAATGCAGTCGGTGGGCTCCGTGAGAATACGCACTAGCGCAGCCTTGTCCAGCGGCTCCACGTGCGTAATTACGGGGAAGCGACCGATAAACTCCGGGATGAAGCCAAAGGTCTTCAGGTCCTCTGGAGTGACGTTGTCCAGGTTGGACATAGGTGCCTTATTCTGCTCCTCGTCGTGCGAAAAGCCTATACGTTTGACACCCTTCCCCAGACGCCTTGCCACGATCTCGTCCAGCCCGACGAACGCGCCGGAGAGTATGAACAGTATGTCAGTGGTGTCCACCTCGATAAGCGGCTGCTCGGGGTGCTTCCTGCCTCCGAACGGTGGCACGCCCATACGGTGGCCCTCCAGCATCTTCAGGAGGCCCTGCTGCACGCCCTCGCCGCTCACGTCCTTCGTGATCGAAGGACCAGCGTTCTGCTTCGCAAGCTTGTCGCCCTCGTCGATGAACACAATGCCGTACTGCGCGCGCTCGGTTTCATAGTTGCACTCACGAAGGAGACCGGTAAGCAGAGTCTCTATGTCATCGCCCACATATCCGGATTCCGTGATGGAGGTTGCGTTGCCTATGTAACAGGGCACGTTCAGCAGTTGCGCGAGGGTCTTCACCAGCAGAGTCTTGCCGCAGCCGGTATCCCCCATCAGGATGATGTTGGACTTGTCCAAATTCACTTTGCATCTCTTGCGCTTCTTGTACTCGATGCGCTTGTAGTGGTTGTAGACCGCCACGGCGAGGGTCTTTTTCGCTTCGTCCTGGCCGATCACATAGCCGTCCAGATACTCCTTGATCTGGTCCGGGCGGAGAAGATTCATTTCCCTGTTCATTTCTCTTTCCTCAGAATTTTGTCTATCATTCCGTACGAGAGGGCCTCGTCCGCGCTCATCCAATAGTTGCGGTCACCGTCGATGAAGACCTTGTCCAGCGGCTGTCCGCTGTGCTCGGCGATAATGCTGAAGAGTTCGCGGCGGCACTTCTCAATCTCGCGCGCCTCGATGAGGATATCCTCCGCCTGGCCTTTCACCCCGCCGAGAGGCTGGTGAATCATAACCCTTGAGTGCGGAAGCGCGCTGCGCTTTCCCTTCGCGCCTGCGCAGAGAAGGACGCTGCCCATGGACGCCGCCATTCCCGTGCAGACCGTCGCCACGTCGGGCTCAATCAACTGCAGGGTGTCGTAGATACCCAAGCCGGAACTACACACACCGCCGGGTGTGTTCAGGTAGAGGGAGATGTCCGCCTTAGGATCAAGCGAGGCGAGGTACAGGAGTTGCGCCTGCACGATGTTCGCCACGTCGTCGTCGATGGGGCATCCAAGCCAGACGATGCGGTCGTTGAGAAGGCGGGAGAAGATCCCGTCCACGGTGTTGGGATTCACTTGCGCGGAGACTGCTCCGGCGTAACGGTCCAGCGTATTGCTGCTGATGCCTCTTCCGAGGCTCGCGTACTTTTCAAAGTCTGTCATATGTCTAGTGTCGTTTAGTATCCAATACGGTTATGCTTGTTCGCATCTGCGAGAGTCTCTTCGTCGCAGTACTTGCGCAGTTCGGCGAGGTCCGCCCTGCTGCCGCTGAGAACGTAGCCGACTGCGGCCTTGCGGGCGATATTCTCGATGTTGCCTCCCGAGAAGGTGTACTCCTTGCCAAGGACGGAGGCGTCCTCCTCGGTGAGACCGTCTATCATAGACCTCCAAATCTTCGCCCTGGTTTCCGCCTCCGGGGTGGAGAACTCCACCTTGAAGATGAAACGGCGGGCA
>JAFYIK010000136.1 GCA_017538685.1 Bacteroidales bacterium
GACGTGAGGGTTGGAATGTCCTTTTCATATCTATCTATTTTTTTGTTTTTCGATTTTGGGAGGGCAAAGATATTATTTTCTTATTTCAATTACAAATTTTTCTGCGAAATAATCGTCTTTAAGCCAATCATTTATAGGCCAGACTTTCACCTTCGCCGGGTCGACCTTGCATTTGGCGCACATCTCCTCGATTTCGGAGAGCACATCGCCGCCTTTCAAATAGAGGATTCCCTTGCGGAACTTGCCCTTTACCCAGGGATAAAACGCATCCAGCGAGGTGACCGCGCGCGAAATAACCCAGTCGTAGGGTCCGGTAAGCACTTCCGCCCTTGCATTGACGCAGGTCACATTACCTAGCTTCAGATCCTTCGCGACCGCCTTGGCCACTTTCACCTTCTTCGCGATGGAATCGCACAGGGTGAAATGGCACTCCGGCATCGTGAAGGCCAGCGGTATTCCCGGAAAGCCGCCGCCTGTGCCGAGGTCGAAGAACTCGAGGCCGTCTTCCAGGAAGCCACTTCTGGACATATATTCGCGAATGGCCAGCGAATGAAGGATGTGGTGCTCGAACAGATTGTCGATGTCTTTTCGCGAGATGACGTTTATCTTCTCGTTCCAATCGGCGTAGAGTTCGCACATTCGCGCGAAATCTTTTTTGCTAGGCATCCTGCTCATCTCGTTTCATTTTTTCAATCAAGTCTTTCGCCCGACGTATGCGCGTGCGCACAGTGTTCAGTTCCAGGCCCAATTCATCAGCGATTTCCTTGTACTGCAGGCCGTCGATAAGGCGCTTGCGTGCCACTTCCCTGTAGAGGTCAGGCAGGCCGTCCACATAGGCGCGCGTGCGAAGCTCGTCTTCGTCGCGTATGATGGAGTCCAGCGCGTCGGTTTCAACCTCGGTAATCTCGGCGACCGAAGCAGTCTGCAGATTGTCGTCGAGCGAGACGGTCTCGCGCCCGGCGCGTTTCTCGGCCTCGATGGTGTCCAGCGCGGTGTTGTGCGCTATCGTTTTCAGCCAGGTGCTGAACTGGCTGCGAGCGGGGTCGTAGCTCTTGATCTGGCGGAAGGCCTTCTCGAAACTGCGCGAGCAGATGTCGTCGATGAAGAAATCGTCCAGATTCTTCATCGTGGATTTCAAGTATGCGCGAAGGGCGTCGATATGCGTGTCCCAGAGCGCGGTGAAGGCCGCGCCGTCGCCTATCATAGCGAGCCGGACGAGTTCGTCAATGGGCTTCGAGCCAGTTCTTGCCATAGTTGCATTCGACTGTGAGCGGAACGCTGAGGGTCATCACTCCCTCCATCTGCTCGGTTAGTATTCTCTTTACGGGCTGGATTTCATCTTCCGGCACTTCCAGCACAAGTTCGTCGTGGATCTGAAGCACCATACGGCTGCGGAGCCCCTGCTCCCTCAGCGCCTGGTCCACCCCTATCATCGCGAGCTTGATGATGTCGGCCGCCGAGCCCTGGATGGGCGCGTTCACGGCGTTGCGCTCGGCCATAGCGCGGATGTTGCCGTTGTGAGAGTTCACGTCCGGCACATAACGCCTGCGGCCGAAGATGGTCTCTACGTAGCCGGTGCGGCGTGCGGATTCGAGCGTGCCGTCGATGAACGAGCGGATGGTCGGGAAGGAGGCGAAATAGTCGTCGATTATCTGCGCGGCCACCTTGCGCGGGCAGTGCAGCCGCTGGGCGAGCCCGAACGACGAGATACCGTACATAATGCCGAAGTTGGCTGTTTTTGCGACCCTACGGTCGTCCGGGGTCACGTCCGCGAGCGGCTTGCGGAAGATCTTCGCGGCCATAGCGGAATGCACGTCCTGCCCCTCGCGGAAGGCCTGCTGCATATGCGCGTCGCCGCAGAGGTGGGCCATCAGGCGCAGCTCGATCTGCGAGTAGTCCGCGGACATTATCACGCTCCCCTTCGGGGCGGTGAAGGCCTTGCGGATCTCACGGCCCTGCTCCGTTCGCACGGGGATGTTCTGCAGGTTGGGGTTCGAGCTGCTGAGGCGACCGGTGCTGGTCAGCGCCTGGTTGAAGGTGGTGTGCACACGGCCGTCTTTCGGGCTTATGTAGCCGGGGAGCGGCTCGATATAGGTCGAAAGGAGTTTCTTGGTGCCGCGGTAGTCCAGGATTGCGTCGATTATGGGGTTGGCGTCGCGGTATTTCAGCAGGGTTTCTTCGTCGGTGGGCCAGGAGCCTTTCGCGGGCTTTTTCGCCTGGGGATCGATGCGGAGTTTCTCGAAGAGCACTTCGCCTATCTGCTTGGGCGACGAGACATTGAGGGTCGGCACTCCGGCGAGTTCGCGGACTTCCTGTTCCTTTTCGAGAACGGTTTTACGCAGGCCGTCGGCGAAGTCTTTCAGGGAAGCGGGATCGATTCGAACGCCCACCTGCTCCATTCGGGAGAGGACCTTGATGAGAGGCTCTTCAATCTTCTCGTAGAGCTCGGCCGCCTTGCCGTCGCCAAGTTCTTTGCGCAGTTTTTCGGCCAGGAGGAAGACTATCACCGCTTCGCGCGAGTCCGGTCTGTCGGTGGTCGCTTCACCTTCGTCGTCGAATAAGCTGCCTACCGGTTCTTCCTTGGGGTGGCCTTCGAGCGAAAGGCCCAGATAGTGCTCGGCGAGCAGCTCCAGCTGGTGGCTGCGTTCGGGATTGAGCAGATAGTGCATCAGTTCGGAGTCCAGCAGACGGCCCTGCAGCTCGATTCCTTCGGCCGCGAGCTCGTTGATCTGGCTCTTCATACTGAAGCCGCACTTGATTATGTCCGGATTGGTCAGAATGTCCTTGAAATCTTTTGCTTTGGCACTGACGGCTTTAGAATCAGTTGCCAGAGTAACCTTGCCATTCGAGACCACGACGGCGCATTTACCGAGTTTTCTGATTTCGGCGGATATTTCGGCGACAGGAACTTCCCGATAATCCAGTTCGCCTGTCTGCTGATGCTCGAACAGCGCGGATTCTGCAGGGTCGTTGTGGACCTCAGATAGCCGATCGGAGTCGGCTATGACACCATTTGTGTCACCCCCGACCTGATCGTGGGTCTGCCCCCATATTTTCGCCACGTGCCTCTTCAGCGAGGGCATCTCATAGCGGTCCAGCCAGCCGGTGAGTTCGGGCCCGACTTTCGTGTTCAGGACCATCTGCCCGGCGCTGACCGTCAGCGGAATGTCGGTCTTGATGGTGACGAGTTTTTTGCTCAGTGGGAGGTGGTCCATAGCGGCCTTGAACATCTCCTGCTGCTTCTGGGTAAGCTCGCTCAGGTGCGCATAGATGTTCTCCACCGTGCCGTATTTCGCCAGGAACTTCGCCGCTCCGACGGGCCCCACTCCCTGCACTCCCGGGACGTTGTCCGCAGAATCGCCGCAGAGCGTGAGGATGTCGATTATCTGCTCAGGGCTGGAGATGTTGTACTTTTCGCAGATCTCGCGGACGCCGTAGACTTCGTTGTCCGTGCCGCCCTTGCCGGGCTTGTACTGCCAGATGTGCGGCTCGATCAGCTGGCCGTAGTCCTTGTCGGGCGTGACCATATACACGTCGAACCCTTCGCCGGCAGAGCGCTTCGCCATCGACCCGATGACGTCGTCCGCCTCGAAGCCCCCGACCATCAGCACGGGTATGCCCATAGCCTTGACTATACCTGACAGCGGCTCCAGCGCATCGATGACCAGCTGCGGAGTTTCAGCACGGTTGGCCTTGTACTCGGGGTAGAGCTGGTTGCGGAACGTCCCTCCCGGAGGATCGAACGCCACCGCGATGTGAGTCGGATGCTCCCTCTCGATGAGCTCGAGAAGGTATTTCGTGAAGCCGAACAGTATCGAGGTATCCTCTCCCTTGCTGTTCACCATCGGCCTCCCGAGAAACGCGTAATACATCTTGAAGATGAGCGCGTGACCGTCTATCAGAAAAAGTTTCATACGAGTTTCAAAGATAGTGAAACTTTTTCGCTTATTGTGGATACTTGCGGTAGAAAGTCAAAATACCCCGTCAATTAATCGTCTGCGTTTAATTTGGCAGTCGAAACTGCCAAATACCCGAAAAGCCGATCCGGCGCCAGCCCTGATAGCGCGCTCGCGCCATATTGGGCGTGGGAGCTAAGCGCCTGAAGATCAGCGAGATAAGTAAAAGAGGTCGGCCAAAATTGGCAGACCTCTTTTGATGAATTTGCTGTGTATCAGCTACTTAGCCCCCACGGGCGGTTACAAGGGCGGTCCCTACGGGCAGTTCCAACGGGCGATCCCGCCGGGCGAGCCTATTCTTCTCCGAGGAACATAGGGTCCCAGGCGGGGAGCTGGATGGGCTCCTGGTCGAGGTAAGGGAGAAGGTCGGCGGGGATGTAGTTGCGCTGGACGACCAGGCGGAACATATATTCGTCGAACCATTCGTCGGTCATAATGATCTTGCCGTGGTAGCCGGAGGCTTCGCCCCAGCTGTTTTCCACCATCCATTTCACGGGCTTGCCGTCCTTGAGGTCCACCGCGATGAGAGTCATTGCGTGTGAGGAGCCGCTGGCGTGGGTAAGGATGCGCTCTTTCTTGTCCATAGTGAACTTCACGCCGAGGAGCGACTCGTAGTCGAAGTTGGCAAGGTCCGCCACTCCCTTCTTGCGGTCCAGGAACTTACCCACGTCGCAGGAGAAATACATAGCGTTGTTGTCCTTGATGCTGGCGATGGCCATCTCCTTGATGCGCTCGATGGGGAGGTTTAGGTAGAGCCAGTTGTCGCCGTCGTAGAGGTGACGGTCGTACTCGATCTCATAGAGTTTGTAGTACTCGCGGCTGGGATCGTTCATCAGCATCACGTAGTCGTGGTTCAGGTCGAAGCCCACCATCTCCCGGTAGAACTGCACCGGGGTGTAGGTCTTGCCCTTCCACTCGAACTCCACGGGCGGCTCGCCGTAGCTGAGGCAGAGGATGCGGTAGATTTCGGAGAGCATTTCGACCTTCAGCTTGTTCGCGCATTTGACGCATTTCGCCTCGCGAAGGCGGAGGGCATCCTGCCTGAGGATGGTCTTGAGCTGGGCGCCCAGCTGCGCGGTGCTGTTCGCGATAAGCGATTCGGGCATCACGTCCGCAGGCACTGCTCCATATTTCATAACCAGATTGGCCACGCCCGTGAAGGTGCCGCCGTCGCCGATGGGGTTGCTGAGCAGCCAGTCCACCTTACGGTCGTCTATGGGCAGGTCGCGGGTGTCGATAATGGCCTGCAGGAAAAGGTTGGCCTTCTCGAGCTGGTCGTAGAAGAAGGAGTAGCTCTGCGAAAACTTGAATTCGGTGAGGTTGTTCTTGTCGATGGCGGCGGCGCGAAGGACGTTCAGGCCGGTGAAGAGCCAGCAGCGGCCGGACTGCTTCTGGTCAGTGATGCCGATGGTCATCACGCGGTCAGAGAAGTCGGTGTCGATCATAGCCATATTCTCTGCGTTCACGGCAAGAGTGTTCAGTGAAGCGGCGTTCAGGGCGTTGCGCACGGCTTTGTCGGCCGCGGTGTTGGCGTAACCCTGACGAATGGTCTGAAGCATCAGCGAATCGATGCCTCCATTCTGTGCAAAGGCGCCGGCGCAGACAATGGCAGCGGCGGCGAGGGCGATCAGTCGTTTCATTTCTTTATTTCTTTTATGCTTATTGTCGAGACAAGGGCTCCGATAAGGGCGACTCCGGCCGCGGTGAGCAGCACGTCAGTCCATTTGAGCACCACCGGATATGCGGAAGCGAGATAATTGCCGGGCATCTTCACGAGCCCGGTATGCTGCTGAAGCAGCACCAGCAGCACGCCCACGGCGAGGCCTATGGCCAGGCCGAGCAGCGACACGAACCAGCCTTCGAGCCAGAAGGTCCTGCGGACGAGCGCGTCGGACGCGCCTATGCTGCGCAGCGTGCGTATGTCTTCTGTCTTGTCGATGATCAGCATCGAGAGCGAGCCGAAGATGTTGAAGGCCACGATCAGCACCACGAAAATCAGGATGGCGTAGATCGCGGCTTTTTCGTAGCGCATCATTTTGTAGACCGAAGGGTGCTGCTGATATTTGTCCAGCACTTCGAAGTCAGGGCCGAGCAGGTCACGCACCTGCTTGACGGACACTTCGGGGCCGTAGATTTCGAAAGAGGTGACTTCGGATTCGACGTGAAGCAGTTCGCGGGCTTTGTCGATGGGCACGATGGCGAAACTTTCGTCGGAAGAGATTATCTCCTTCGGGCGCATCTGGATGGTCTCCAGCGAAGCGGCGGGATTGGCCATCGAGAAACTCTCGGACTTGCTGGGAAAGAAGAGAGCCAGGGGCTGGGTGAAGAAAGTCCTGATGCCAAGCTCGGAGGCCAGCGTGGCGCTGACGCTGCACTGCCAGGCGCCGGGGATGCCGCGGACGCGGGTGACGGTCTGGCGGTCGCCATAGCGGGCGGCGACTGTCTCCTCGAGGACTCCGTCCGCGGAGACCACGCCCGGCAGCCCCGCGACCGCCCGGAACGCGTCGGCGTCCGCGCTGAAGGCCTTGCCCCGGACCGGCCTTACCACCATATCCGGCGACCTCGCATCCAGGTTGTCCCTGATAATGCTGTCGAAACCGTTGTAGACGGAGAGGATCACGATGAGCGCGGCGGTACCCACCGCCATTCCGGCGGCGCTGATTCCGGATATCCAGCTTATCACGCTCCGGGACTTTCCGGAGAAAAGATAGCGTCCGGCTATTTTGCCCGCTACGCCCAATTATTTTTTGAGTAATTCTTCTATGTGCTCGACATAGTCGAGGGTGGTGTCCAGATAGAAATCAAGCTCGGGGACTATGCGAAGCTGCTTCGCGACTTTTCTTCCCAGTTCGCCCCTGAGGGCTTTGTTGTTTTCTTCGAGAAGTTTCATCACCGCTTCCTGCTTGTCGGAAGGGAAGATGCTCACATAAACCTTGGCGATGCTGAGGTCCGGGCTGACCCTGACCTCGCTGACGGTCACCATAGCGCCGCCGAAGGCGGCCATTCCCTTGCTCCTGATAATCTCGGCGAGGTCGCGCTGAAGCTCCCTCCCCACCTTCTGCTGTCTGGTGGACTGTCCTTCCATATCCGTTTACTTTATGTTGATGATATAATAGTCCTTCTTGCCTTTCTGGGCGAGGATGTACTTGCCGTCGATAATGTCCGCTTCGGTGATTTCGCGGGCGATGTCGGTGACCTTCTCCTTGTTCAGCGAGAAACCATTGCCCTGGATCATCTTGCGGGCTTCGCCCTTGGAGGGGAAGACCTGAGTCTCCACGGCCAGGAAATCGAGTATGCCCACGGGCAGTTTCGCGCGCTCCACATCGAAGGTGGGGACGCCGTCGAACACGGCCAGGAAGGTCTTTTCGTCCAGGCTGCGGAGGTCTTCGGCCGTGGCTTTGCCGAAAAGCATCTGCGAGGCTTTCACCGCGTTTTCGTACTCCTTCTCGCCGTGGACCATAATGGTGACTTCCTTCGCGAGGAGCTTCTGCAGGCGGCGCTGGCCGGGATCTTCGGCGTGCTCGGCGATCGCAGACTCTATCGTCTGCCTGTCGAGCATAGTGAAGATCTTCACGTAGCGCGCCGCGTCTTCGTCGCTGACATTGAGCCAGAACTGGTAGAACTGATACGGGCTGGTGCGCTCAGGGTCGAGCCAGATGTTTCCTTTCTCGGTCTTTCCGAACTTTCCGCCGTCCGCCTTGGTGATGAGAGGGCAGGTGAGGGCGTAGGCTTCCTTGCCGAGGACGCGGCGGATGAGCTCCGTGCCGGTGGTAATATTACCCCACTGGTCCGCTCCGCCGAGCTGCATACGGACGTCGTTGTGCTCGTAGAGATAGAGGAAATCGTAGCCTTGCAGCAGCTGGTAGGTGAATTCGGTGAAGGACATTCCCTCGGAAGACTCGCGCTCGAGGCGCTTTTTCACGGAGTCCTTGCTCATCATATAATTGACGGTGATGAGCTTGCCTATGTCGCGCGTGAAATTGATGAAGGTGTAGTCCTTCATCCAGTCGTAATTGTTCACCAGCTCGGCCTTGTTAGGCGAGTCGGCATTGAAATCCAGGAAGCGCGAAAGCTGGGCTTTGATGCACTCCACGTTGTGTTCCAAGGTCTTTTCGTCAAGCAGGTTCCTTTCCTGGCTCTTCATCGAAGGGTCGCCTATCATACCGGTGGCTCCGCCGACGAGGGCGTAGGGTTTGTTTCCGCATTCCTGGAAATGCTTGAGGATCATTATGCTGACGAGATGACCTATGTGAAGGCTGTCTCCTGTGGGGTCGATTCCCACATAGGCGGACATAGGCCCTTTCGCTATTTCTTCTTCTGCGCCGGGGGTGATGTCTTTGATCATCCCTCTCCATTTGAGTTCCTGAACAAAATTCTTCATCGATTCATTATCTAAAGCCCACAAATTTAGCAAATAATAGTTAAATTTGCTTGATTGAAAATTCACTAAACCTTTTATAAGTAATGAGAAAGAACATTGTCGCGGGAAACTGGAAAATGAACACCACCGTTCCCGAAGGAGTAGAGCTCGCAAAGGCCGTCGTGGCCGCAAGCGCAAAGGTCCCGGCCGATGTCGGACTCGTGATTGCAACTCCGTTTACCCATCTCTGGCCCGTCAACGAAGTCGTGAAAGGAACTCGCGTAGCCCTTTCAGCAGAGAAC
>JAFYIK010000137.1 GCA_017538685.1 Bacteroidales bacterium
AAGAAGAAGGTCAGGATGAGGCAGGCGATGTGCGAGCCGTCCACATCGGCATCGGTCATAATGATGACTTTGTGGTAGCGGAGCTTGCTGAGGTCCATATGCTTCTCGCCAGTCTCGTCTTCCTGCGCCACCGTCACGCCGAGGGCGGTGTAGATATTCTGGATTTCCTGGCTGTCGAAAGCGCGGTCCACCGCCGCTTTCTCCACGTTCAGGATCTTACCGCGGAGCGGGAGGATAGCCTGGGTCTTGCGGTCGCGGCCCTGCTTGGCAGTTCCGCCTGCGGAATCTCCCTCCACGAGGAAGAGTTCGCATTTCTCAGGATCCCTCTCTGAGCAGTCTGCCAGTTTGCCGGGCATACCGGCGCCGCCGAGATAGGTCTTCCTCTGGACCATTTCACGCGCCTTGCGGGCGGCGTTGCGGGCGGTCGCAGCGAGGACTATCTTCTCGATGATGACCTTCGCGATCTTGGGATTCTCCTCGAGGAAGTTGCTCATAGCCACGTCCGTGGCCTGGGAGACGGCCGAAGTCACCTCTGGGTTTCCGAGCTTGGTCTTCGTCTGGCCTTCGAACTGAGGCTCCGCCACCTTCACCGAAATGACGGCGGTGAGGCCCTCGCGGAAATCTTCCGGAGCTAGCGGATCCTTGAGCTTCGTAAGAAGGTTATTCTTCTCCGCGTAGTTTTTGAGTGAACGGGAAAGGCCCATCTTGAAGCCCTGGAGGTGAGTACCTCCTTCGATGGTGTTGATATTGGTCACGTAGGAGTAGATCTTCTCGCTATAGCCCGTGTTGTACTGAAGGGCTATGTCGATGGGGATGATCTTGTCCGACGAGATTCCGACGGGTTCGGGCATAAGGGTGTCCGCGCCGGCGTCCAGATAGCCGATGAACTGCTTCAGACCCAGCTCGGAGTAGAATTCCTCCGAACGGTAGACCTGCCTTCCTGTGGGTTTGGAGTTGCCGTTTTCATCCTCGGCGTACTCGTCGATGAGCTCGCGCTCATCTGTGAGCATAATGCTGATGCCTTTGTTCAGGTATGAGAGCTCGCGCAGACGCGCTGCGAGGGTGTCGTACTTGTAGACTATGGTCTGGGTGAAGATGGTGGCGTCCGGATGGAAGGTGATGGTGGTGCCGGTGTCCTCGCAGGTGCCCACTACCTCCACAGCGGAGGTGGGCTTGCCCTTCGAGTAAGTCTGGCGGAATATCTTGCCCTCGCGGTGGACTTCCGCGATCAGGAGGTCGGAAAGCGCATTGACGCAGCTGACGCCCACGCCGTGCAGACCGCCGGAGACTTTGTAACTGTCTTTGTTGAACTTGCCTCCGGCGTGGAGCACCGTAAGGACGACCTCGAGGGCCGAGCGTCCTTCCTTTTCGTGCATATCCGTAGGGATACCACGTCCGTTGTCCACAACCTTTATGGAGTTGTCGGGAAGGATAGTTACCGCAATAGTGTCGCAGTATCCGGCCATCGCTTCGTCGATACAGTTGTCCACGACCTCATAGACGAGGTGATGGAGTCCCCTTTCGGAAACGTCTCCGATGTACATTGAGGGCCTCTTGCGAACTGCCTCGAGACCTTCGAGAACCTGAATACTGCTGGCGGAATACTGTTCTTCCGCTTTCTTCATCTCTTCTGAATCTACCATCTTGTTATTCTCTTAAAAAAGTGCGCGAATTTAGTAAAAATTATCTGAAATTAAGGCATAGTCCTGCGGTGACGTGAACGCCGTCTTCCGCGATGAACGGGACCTTCTCGATAGTCTGGTTAAGGAGGTTCCCTCCGCGCGCCCACACGGACAGCACGGAATTGAACTTATACTCGCCGTAAAGGCCGAGATCGTACCACGCCGGGAGTGTGTAAGTCACCGGAGTGGCGGCAGAGGATGTCATCTTGCGGGCAAGCGACATATCCAGCGAAGCGCCCACGTAGACACGCCTGCGGAGGTTGTACGTAAGGCTCAGGTCCGCGGCGAAGGCCGGGAGGTCGAAGACGTCCGTGAGGGTGGCGACATTGGTCTTGCGGTAGTGCAGGCCGCTCTCGAATTCGAAGGAGCTGAGGTCCAGCACGGCAGCGAAGTCACCGTAGGTCACGTCGTAGTCCTTGAATTTCACCACGGCTGTGTTGGCCGCCGTAGAAATGCCGTCCAGCGGCGAATTCGCCATAGCCATATGGCCGAAGCGGAGGTCGTACTCGAACAGCGAGCTTATGCTGCCGGTGAGGCCGACGAAGGCGTTGTACTTCTCGCGGGAGAACTCGAGGTCGTCATACGCCTCAGCAGCATCATAGTGGAAGTGGTGGTTGCGCATCTTCAGCCTCGAATAGGAGTTCAGCTCGTCGCCTCCGGTCACTCCGGCGAACAGATCCAGTTTGTCGCCTATCATCTTGATGTCCACCTTGATATGGGGATAGACAAAGAGCCGGTTCTTCGCCATCTTGTTTATGAACGAGAACTTCATTCCCGTGTTGAAGTGGAACTTCCAGAGGTCATATTCCACCCTCGGGGTGACGGCGATATTGTACACGGCCGAGCTCAGCGCGCCATAGTATCCGGTGTAACCGGTATTGAAGTCCATAGCGAAGCCCACGGGGAGGTTCGAGACCGGCGCGAGCGTGCCCTTGATGAGGAACTTGCTTTCCTTAAGCCCGGCGACAGCGTTCTCCACCGCCATATTGTAACGGGCCTCCACGTCGTAGGCCATAAAGTTCCCTGCCCACTCGGCGGACGCGATCCGGACCTGGCCGCCGAAATCGTGGTAAGCGCCCGCGGTGATGATATTGTCCTTCACATAGAGGCCGTTGTAGGCCACATTGAACATAAAGTCGGACTTCGCGAGCCTGAGAGTTCCCTGCACACCGGCGGTCTCGGATAGATCCATACCGTGATAGGTGTCGTTCCATTTAAGGGTGTTGTCGAACTGCCTGTACGGACCGTAGTATCCGTGGAAATCCTGGTAGGCCGTGATGGCGAACTTGCCCTTCGTACGCGGCGAGAACACGGCTGTGGCCACCGGATGAAGGGTGTAGCCGGACCCGAGGT
>JAFYIK010000138.1 GCA_017538685.1 Bacteroidales bacterium
CCGGGCCTTGCCCGAGTCGTCGAGTGAGTGGAATCCCATAATTTCCAGGAAGGCGTACATCTGGGAGTTGTTGACGTCGTATCCAACGAGGTGGCCGGCCTTGTCGCGTTTCTCCTGCCAGAACTTCAGCGAGCCGGCCATCTTGACCATATTCTCGAAGATGTCGTCGACGCTGCCGAGCTCTGAGCGCCTGTAGTGCATAAAGAAGTCCTTGGCATCCTTGCAGGGCTTGCCGTTGTGCCGGAATGAGGAGAGGTCGGCCGGGAGCTGGATCACGGCTATGTCGAGGTAGGAGAGGGCGTTTTTCTGGGCCTGCTTCAGGCCTGTCTCGTCCAGGTCGAAAAGGAGGTAGAGCTGCTTGGCCAGGCGTGATAGTATGGAGTATTGGTCCGGGGTTATGTCGGCCGTCTCAGAGTTCGGCCAGCAGACGTGATATCCGAGCCTGTGGACGTTCAGCGCATCGGAGGGGCCGCTGCATATTATGAGTTTGTCCCAGGTCGCGTCGTACTGCTCATCGCCTTCGCCGTCTTCGGACGGCACGTTCGCCGTCGGCGTCCAGTCGTGGTTTACGAGTCCAAGGTAGCGGCGCATAAACTCCTTTTCCCCGCTGAAGGGAATAAGGCGGCGCTTGGGGGGCGTCTTGCCGGTCCGCCTGGCTTCTTTCGCGGCCGCTTCGTCTTCGTCGGAGATACGGGTCTTGTCTTTCCACAGGAAGCGCAGCTCGCCGAGGGGTTGGTAGATCTTGCCGTATTCGCCGTAGTCGTAGTAGTACATCGGGAACTCCGGAGTGGCCGCCTGGCGCGAGCTGAAGTCGCGGCCGGCCTTCGCGGGTGAAATGTAGGCCACGAGCGGCTTCAGGTTGAAGTCGTCACAGAGCTGCTGCGTGATTTTCGGCCGGCCTTCCGCGTCGGCGGGGCCGAGCCTGAGCAGTTCAGCGTCCGTGAACTGGCCGCCTTCGCGCAGCTCGACCGTCATAGAGGTCTGAGGCGTCACCTTCGACCATTCCGCCCTGGGGGAGGTGGAGGGGGCCAGGCCGCGGTCCTGGATCAGGTCCGGAGCGAATTTCTCCGCTATCCATTCCAGGGCCTTCGGGTAATCCTTGGATGCCGTCCAGCCCATTTCGCGGCGGACGATCTCTATGGCCGTGTAGGCCTTTGTGTCGCCTCCGCCTTTGTCCTGCAGGAACCATACGCCGTCCTTGCAGAAGACGGTGCAGGAAGGCTTCTTGTCGTCTCCGCGTATCGAGAAGTTCCTATGGCCGCTGAAGCCCGGAGCGCTCTGCGGGTAGAAGTGAAGAATCACGGCCTTGCCGCCTTCGGTTGCCGCGTATATCTGTTCCTTTGTGAGTTTATTATCGGTTCCCATATAAGTATCATTGAGCCAGTTTTTCCTTACGGATTTCTTCGAGGATCAGCTGGTAGATTTCAATTTCGCGGATGTCGTCGAGGGACTTGTTGATGTACCTGGAGAGGTTTTTGGCGTACATCTCTACGGCCTTCTCGAGCCGGTCTATCCATTCCGGAGGCAGTTTCAGTGTAATCATATCGCTTTGACAGTTGAGAAGAAGTTCTCGTAGAAGTCCACTACGTCGGGAGAGTCAGGAATCTGCACGACTGCGCTCTCGATGCGGGGGTTGGTGTTGATATTGGCCGAGGTGAGGATGACGAAGTCGAAACGCTGGCCACGGCCGGCCATAACTTTCGCGTGGTTGCGGCCGGCCTGGACGGTGACATTGTCGAGCCCTTGGAAGGCTTCGCGCATATTGGCCACTGTGACTCCGTGGCGGCCGCCGGTGCCGCGGTAGATCTCGCCAAGCCATACATCCATCCGTCCGATGCGGCCCTGGTCGAGCCAGAGTCTGAACTGTTTCACGTCTTCGGGGGCAACGCACCAGGTTGAAAGCAGAAGGCGTTCG
>JAFYIK010000139.1 GCA_017538685.1 Bacteroidales bacterium
GGCCGTCGAGCTGCAAGCTCTCGACGAGTTCCACAAAGCCCCGGCCTACCCGCTCGACCACCTTTACGTCTCCCGCATAATGGTCGCGGGTGTCCAGGTACTTCGAGGCCTTGAGGGTGCCGGCTGTGGCGAGGACGCCGATCACGCCGCTGCGCGTGCCCAGGGCGGCGGGCTTGACTGCCGGCTCCATCCCCACGAATGGCACTTCGGGCCATTCGCGCCGGAGCCCGGCTATCGCCGCCGCCGTGGCCGTGTTGCAAGCAATCACGACCGCGTCCGCGCCCTGCGCGAGGAAGTCGCCGACTATCTCGCGGCAACGTCCCTGAATGAACTCTGCCGATTTTTCTCCGTACGGGCAATTCGCATTGTCCGAATAGTAGAGGAATTTGTCGCCGGGAAGGAGGCGGACGATCTCCTTGAGGACTGAAAGCCCTCCGGAACCGGAATCCATTATGCCTATCGTCGCCATAGCAAGACAAATATACCGATAATTTTTGTTAAGCCAATGAACATCATTTTATATAACAAAATTTGTTTTGTTATCAGATTATGCCTATATTGCGCCCAAAACATAATTGATATGAACACTGCTGTAAGAACTACAAAAAACGCAAACAGGCGCCAGACAGCCTTTAGGCTGGACAAGGAACTCCTCTTCTACCTTCGCAGGAAGGCTGAAAGACAGGGGAAGACTCTCAATACGTTCGTGGAGGAAACTCTCAGGCGCGAAGTTAAAGAGGATATGGAATGGCCCAAAATCAAGGGGCCGATAATGGTCTCTGAAGAGATTAAAAAATGGAGGTCGTCAAGGCAGATTACCCCGGAAGAAATAGCCTCAGACGATCGCCTCGCTTATCTTTTAAACAAATAAACTATGACAGATATGATTCCTTCAAGTGTATTTCTTGATACCAATGTTTTTCTGGATCAGTTGCAGCAGCGTTCCGGGATGGATTCGGCTGAAAAGATTCTCGCTCTCGGTAAGGAAAGGCAATTACGAATATGCCTTTCCGCACTCACCGTGGTGAACGTAGCATACGTTCTGCGAAAAACTGATCCTCTTGAGAAAATAAAGAAAGTATTCAAGGACTGGTTGAACTACTTTGTCATCCTCCCTGATTGCGATATGGATATCTACCACGGCATACGTTCCGGCAATCCGGATTTCGAGGATGCTATGCAGCTGTGCTGCGCGGAAAGCGGAAGGATGGATGCGATAATCACTAACAACAAAAAGCACTTCGCCCCATACACGGATATACCGGTTTACACCCCTGACGAGTTCCTCGCAAAGCTTGTAGAAGAGTAAAGAGTCGCAATGGCCTGCTGAATGTATCGAAGAAATCATTATTTTTGTAGATAATGACAACAGCAGAGCAGATAAAAGAATTGCACGCCAGGGTGGAAACTCTGCGTCGCTGCCTGGACATCGACGGCAAGCGCGCGGAGGTCGCGGCGAAGGAGGCGGAAAGCCAGGCGCCGGACTTCTGGAACGACCCCAAAGCCGCCGAAGCGTTTCTCAAGAAGTTGAGCACGCTGAAGGCCTGGGTTGTGCAGTTCGACAAATGCGCGTCATTGGCGGACGATCTGGACGTCCTTGCCGAGTTCGCCGAGGGCGAAGAATCGGCAGATCTGGATGAAGGATATAGCGCCGCGCTTCAGGCGGTAGAGGATCTTGAACTGAAGAATATGCTCGGCGGCGAAGGCGATAACCTCGGCGCTGTGCTGACCATCAACTCCGGTGCGGGCGGCACCGAATCCAACGACTGGTCCGCGATGCTGATGCGTATGTACCTCCGCTGGGGCGAGCGCAACGGCTACAAAATGACCGTCACCGAGAATCAGGAAGGCGACGAAGCCGGCATCAAGAGTTGTACGATCGAGTTCGAGGGCGACTATGCCTACGGTTATCTGAAGGCCGAATCGGGCGTGCACCGTCTGGTGCGCATCTCCCCGTTCAACGCCCAGGGCAAGCGCCAGACCACCTTCAGCTCCGTGTTCGTATACCCCCTGGTGGACGACAGCATTAACATCGAGATAAACCCCGCGGACATCGAATGGGACACCTTCCGAAGCGGAGGCCACGGCGGCCAGAACGTCAATAAAGTCGAGACCGGCGTGCGCGTGCGGCATATCCCCACGGGCATTATGGTCGAAAACACCGAGACCCGCAGCCAGCAGGACAACCGCCAGAACGCGCTGCGAATCCTGAAGTCGCGCCTCTACGACATCGAGCTCAAAAAGCGCCGCGAGAAGCAGGCCGAGCTCGAAGGCCAGAAGAAAAAGATCGAATGGGGCTCCCAGATCCGCTCCTACGTCCTCCACCCCTACAA
>JAFYIK010000140.1 GCA_017538685.1 Bacteroidales bacterium
AACTCCATAAAGAGGAGCTCAAGTACTAAAACATCAAGATTGCGACCCGTAACTATAAAGACTAACCGAGTATGGAATACGATATCAAAGTTTGGCGTCAGAAAAACGCAAAGGCCAAGGGTCACTTCGAGACCTATCACGTCACCGACGTTGAGGAGGATGCTTCGTTCCTCGAGATGCTGGACATCCTGAATGACCAGCTGATCCGCAAAGGCATCGAGCCGATAGCTTTCGATCACGACTGCCGCGAAGGCATCTGCGGTGCCTGTTCCCTATACATCGACGGCCGCGCGCACGGTCCGGACGATCAGGTAACCACCTGCCAGCTCTTTATGCGCCATTTCAAACCGGGCGCAACGATTACCGTTGAGCCTTGGCGCAGTGCCGCTTTCCCGGTAATTAAGGACCTGGTTGTCAATAGAGGTGCTTTCGACCAGATTCTGCAGGCTGGCGGTTTCATCTCGGTTCGTGCCGGATCCGCCCAGGACGGCAACACCATCTTGATCCCGCACGATGATGCCGAGAACAGTATGGATGCAGCTGCCTGCGTCGGTTGCGGTGCCTGTGTAGCTACCTGTAAGAACGGTTCTGCGATGCTCTTTGTTGCAGCCCGCGTATCTTCCCTCGCCCTGCTTCCGCAGGGTCGTCCGGAAGCCGCCCGCCGCGCAAAGGCGATGGTTGCGAAGATGGACGAACTGGGCTTCGGTAACTGTACCAATACCCGCGCCTGCGAGATGGAATGCCCGAAGCATATTACCGTCGATCACATCGCCCGACTCAACCGCGAATTCATTAAAGCCAAGTTCCGTGATTAGAACAAGCTTTTAGATAATGTTTTATGAAAGAGCGGCACTATTTTACAAGGTCGCTCTTTCGTCTTATTAAATTTTTTTAGTTAATTATTTAACAATTTCTTAGCTTATTATTTAAGGTTTGAAAGTGTTAAAACCATTAATTCTAGCAAAAATGGTGGAAAAATGCCCTTTTAATTATGTTTATTAGGGTTTGCAATAGTAAAGTGTGTTTTGATATATTAAATTTTTTTACCATCTTTGCGGCCGATTGTCGCTTGTTGCGACTGGTTAGTAGTAATGCATACAGTACGAGAAAATCAGTATTTGTATCAATATTTATGTTTAATTAACCCAAATGCTTATGAAAAAAATCCGTATTTTTTTCGCAGCCATGGTAATGCTGGTCTTGTCTACGGCCGCCTTTGCACAGAATATTACTGTGAACGGTACCGTTAAGGACGAGAACGGTGATGGTATTGTCCAGGCCAGTGTGGTCCTCGTTGGAAGCAATACCGTCTATACTATGACAAACCTCTCGGGTGAATTCACCCTGAGCGTGCCTGCGAACGGTGTCCTGCAGGTCAGCTGCATAGGCTATGTGGTGGCTGAAGTTCCTGTGAACGGACGTGCCCGCCTTGACATCGTTCTCCAGCTCGACCAAAACATCCTTGATGAAACGATTGTCGTTGCCTATGGTACGGCGACCAAGAGTTCCTTCACGGGTTCTGTCACTCAGGTCAAGGCTGAAACCATCGAGAAGAAGATCGCCACGAACGTTACCAGCGCTCTCGCCGGTACGACCCCTGGTGTCCAGATCACTTCCTCGAGTGGTGACCCGACCGGTGACGGTCAGACCATCCGCATCCGTGGTATCGGCTCCATGAGCGCGAGCAACAACCCGCTCATCGTTGTCGACGGCGTGCCTTACGATGGCGCTATCTCCGACATCAACCCTCAGGACGTTGAATCCATGTCCGTCCTTAAGGATGCTGCCGCTTCCGCTATCTACGGTCACCGTGGTGCGAACGGTGTGGTTATCATCACCACCAAGAAGGGTACCGCAGGTGATGCACAGGTCAAGTTCGACGCCCGTTACGGTGTCAACTCCCGCCTCATCCCGCAGTACGACGTCATCTCTGATCCGGGTCAGTACTATGAGACCTACTATCAGATGATGTACAACCAGTACTACTATGCAGGCCACACGGTTGCCGAGAGCTACGAATACGCCAACAAGTATCTGTTCGATCAGAACAATGGCGGTCTTGGTTACCAGGTCTACACGGTTCCGGAAGGCCAGAACCTCGTTGGTACGAACTTCAAGCTCAACCCGAACGCTACGCTCGGTTACTATGATGGTGAGTACTATTATCTCCCGGATGACTGGTACAAGGAAGCTTTCCACAACGCTATCCGTCAGGAATACAACATTTCCGCAGCCGGTGGCATCGGAAGCCGTATGAACTATTATGCCAGTGTCGGTTACCTCGACAACTCCGGTATCGTTAACAACTCCGGTTACAAGCGTTACACCGGCCGTCTGAACGCCGAGTACCAGGCCAAGTCCTGGATGCGTCTGAGCTCTTCGATGAGCATCAGCCACTCTGATTCCCAGTCCGCTGACTGGAGCACCGGTTACGGTTCCTCCGGTAACCTCTTCTACATCACCAACAACATTGCTCCGATCTATCCGCTGTATGTCCGTAAACTCGACGAAAATGGCGATCCTTACATCGTCACCGAGAGCGGCCGCACCGTGTATGACAACAATACCAACACCAACCAGACCCGTGCCTGGTCCGTCGGTAACGCTGTCCGCGACAATGAATTTGATGATACCCGTTCCTATGCTGACGTAGTTACTGGTAAGTTTGGTGCCACCCTCACCCCGGTCAAGGGCCTGACCCTCACCGCCAATGTCGGTTTCACCTTCGACAACACCCGTTACTCCTCCCTTAGCAGCCAGTTCGCCGGTTCCTCCGGTACTGACGGTTATGTTTATGTCAGCCACAGCCGTATGTTCACGGTCAACCAGCAGTATCTTGCCGAGTACAAGATCGACATCGCTGAGAAGAATCACGTGGACGTCCTCGCCGGTTTCGAGAAATACGAACTGACCAGCCAGGGCCTTTCCGGCAGCAACTACCACCTGTTCAACCCGTACATTGGCGAACTTAACAACGCTGACGGTACCGGTTCTATGGTAAGCGCAAACTCCTCCACCAGCCGTTATGCTACGCAGGGTTTCCTGACCCGTGCCCAGTATGACTATGATGGTCGCGTATTCGTTTCCGCTTCTTATCGTCGTGACGCTTCTTCCCGCTTCGCTGAGGGTCACCGCTGGGGTAACTTCGGTTCCGCCGGTGCTGCCTGGCTTATCAGCAAGGAAAGCTGGTTCAACGCGAAGCCGGTCGATATGTTGAAGCTGAAAGTGAGCTACGGTGTCCAGGGTAACGATAACCTCGGTTCCTACTATCCGTACTCCGATCAGTACAGCCACTCCTGGAACGAGACCGACGGTTACAAGGTTGAGAAGACCTATGTTGGTAACGAGAACCTGACTTGGGAAACTTCCCGTTCCTTCAACATCGGTGCTGATTTCGAGCTCTTCCACGGTTATCTCAACGGTACCTTCGAATGGTTCTCCCGCAAGACCACCGATCTGCTCTATTCCAAGAGCGTTCCGCAGTCCGCTGGTAACCCGACCGGTGCTGTTCCGGTGAACGTTGGTTCCATCCTCAACCGCGGTTTCGAAATCTCCCTCGACGGTAACATCATCAGCAACAAGAACATCACCTGGACCTGGAATGCCAACTTCAGCCATTATATCAATAAGGTGCTCGAGCTGGATGACAGCGTTTCCGAGAACGGTATCCGCAGCGGTAACCGCATCATCAAGGAAGGCGGTTCCCTCTACGATGCTTATATGTTCAAGTTCGCAGGTGTTGATCCTGCAACGGGTGAAGCTCAGTACTATGCTGAGGAGCTTCTCGACGAGAAGGGTGAGCCTACCGGTACTTACGTAGCCCGTCCGACTCAGAAGCAGATTGACAAGCACCAGACCCAGACTGTTATCACGAAGAAGTTCTCCGACGCGACCCAGTACAACCTCGGTTCCGTCCTTCCGAATCTCTTCGGTGGTTTTGGTACCTCTATCTATGCTTACGGTGTTGACTTCAGCTGCCAGTTCTCCTTCCAGCTGGGTGGCAAGTACTATGATGGTTCCTACCAGGCTTTGATGCACACGCAGGCTTCTGCCGGTCAGGCTTGGCACAAGGATATCCTTAAGGCTTGGACTCCTGAGAACACCAATTCCGACATTCCTCGTAACGATGGCGACATCCAGGTCGCACAGGCTGCTCTCGATCGCTTCCTGATCAGCTCCAACTACCTGAGCGTCAACAACGTTACCCTCGGTTACACGCTTCCTTCCAAGTGGACCAAGAAGGCAGGCATCGAAGGTCTCCGCCTCTATGTTGCAGGCGAAAACCTCGGCGTTCTGACCGCCCGCAAGGGTATTGACCCGCGCTTCTCCATGGGCCTTGGTTCTATGACTTCCGGTACCGGTCTTAACTCCGGTTACTACTCCGCTATGCGTTCCATTACCGGCGGCGTTACCCTTACTTTCTAATTGCTAAAAGTTCAAGACTATGAAACTCAATAGATATATTTCGGTTTTGGTCGCAGGGCTGGCAACGATTGCCTGCACTGATATGAACGAAATAGTTCCGGAAGGTGGTACGATGCTGGCTACCCAGTTACAGGAAACGAATACTGCGGTTCCTGCCCGTGCTGCTGCTTCGTTTGCCGGTCTGTTCAATCCGCTCGGCAACCCGGACTACTTTGGTTATGATACTCCGGACGACTGGGGTGTCCTGATGATGCTCTATTGCAACGATGTCGAGAGTGCAGACGCCTGCCTCCCTGACAGCGGTTACAACTGGTTCTCCGTCTGCGGTGAGTATTCTTCCCGTAACGCGGCATACCGTAACCCTACTATTCGTTACCGTACTCCTTATATGATCATCGCGAACGCGAATGACTTCATCGCCGGTTTCCCGGAGGATGTTGAGGATGCGGCTTCCCTTTATATGATCGCTCAGGCCAAGGCTCTCCGCGCTTACGCTTATATGCAGCTGGCGGCGAACTTCCAGTTCGGCTACACCACCTTCTCTGCTGCTGACGTGTATGATGCGAGCAAGGCTCCCTGCGTTCCGATTTGCTCTCCGGACGTTCCGGATCCGGCAAACAACCCGCGTGCATCCGTCGGTGAGATTTATGATCTCATTATGAAGGACCTCAACGAGGCTGTCGAAGGTCTCGAAGGTTACGATCGTCCTTCCAAGATGTACATCAACCAGAATGTTGCTTACGGTCTCCGCGCCCGTGCTGAACTGACGATGGGCAAGTATGCAGACGCTGCCGCCGATGCCGAAAAGGCTGCTGAAGGTTTCACGCCTGCTTCCATCGAAGAGGTCAGCCATCCGGCCTTTATGGACATCTCCGAGCACAACTGGATCTGGGGCTTTGATATGACGGCTGACAATGCGAAGACCTTCCGCTATGCCACGAGCTCTTCCTGGCTGCGTTCCTTCTCCGCTTGGGCTTATGCTGCCGGCGCCGGTTGCTACACGATGATCAACAAGATCCTCTACGACAAGATTCCTGACAGCGACGTCCGTAAGGGCTGGTGGGTCAACGAGGAACTCTATTCCCCGCTGCTCGACGGTCTTACCTGGGACGGTGGTTCTCAGGGTTCCGCTTCCGGTCAGGCTATTCCTGAATTTGCTTATGATGACAAGTTGGCGTTCCTTCCGTACACGAACGTGAAGTTCGGTTGCGACCCGATCGGTACGACCGACAACGCGGAAGACTCCCCGCTGATGCGTGTTGAAGAAATGATCCTTATCCAGGCTGAAGCTTATGCAAGAGACGGCCAGGTTGATAAGGCTCGTGGAATTCTCGACGAATTTGTGAAGACCTATCGCGATCCTTCCTATGTTTCCGCGAACTCCGGCCGTGACTTCCTTGATGAGGTCTGGTTCCAGCGTCGTGTCGAACTCTGGGGTGAAGGTTTCGGTATCATCGATACCAAGCGTCTGAACAAGCCTATGGTTCGTTTCCTCGGTACTCCCGAGAGCACGAATATCGCTCCTGCTTTCCGCTTCAACATTGCTGCCAATGACGGCTGGTTGAATATGCGTTTCACCAACGGTGAGCTCAATACCAACTTCGGTATTGTCGACAACACCGGCGGCGAACTCCCTGTTATGGACCAGAATGGTGGTCTTCGTGATGGTGTCACCGACTAATCTCATAAAACAAGACGATTATGAAAAATATTGCTAAATATTTGTTTGCGATTTCCGTTGCAGCATTAGCATTCGCCGCCTGTGAGAAAGAGACTGAGGAGGTGAAGCCGGGTGAGCCGGATGTAGAAGGATGCTATGGCGTCTTCTTCCCTACACAGGAAGCAAGCGGAAGTCATATCTTCAATCCTACACAGGAAAAAGTTATCGAAGTGAAGGTCGGCCGTACCAATACCAAGGGCGACATCGTCGTTCCCGTCAAGGCTGAATTCTCCGCTGAGGGCGTCTTCACGATGACCAACGTCGCTTTTGCCGACGGTCAGGCTGAGACTACCTTTACTCTTAATTTCGAAGCTGCTGAAGAAGGTGTCAACTATTCTGCACACTTCCTCATTGAGGACAATCAGTATGCTTCTCTCTATTCCTCCAGCGCGATCGGTCTCGACCTTTCCGTCCTTTGCGTCGATATGAAGTACTGGACCAACGAGGCCGGTGAGAAGATCAAGGTTCACTTTACCCAGGGTTGGTGGGGTGAAGAAGCTGATGCTTACATCCGCTACTATGAAGTCAACGGTGTCCGTACTTGCTTCACCGAGACCATTCCTGAGAGCCACTTCTACAAGGACTACTATACGGGTTATGGTTTCTGGGGCGTTGCCGACAATGCTGATGACGCTGCCGAGTGGACCTTTATCTGGTACACGAAGACCAAGAATGCCGATGGCAACAACTTCATCCGCATCCCGCTTGTCAATACTGGCTATTACAACGATTCCTATTCCGCTGACGTTTATGCTCTCGACTACTTCTACTGGAACGCTACCAATCCGGATGATGAGGCTGAGTTCCTGAGCTATGCGTCCAAGAACAGCGACGTGGTCAGCTACTATGACGGAAATGGCGGTTTCTACTTCTCCATCCGTTCGTACTATATGTTCGGTGTTGGTGGTTGGAACCCGGGTGCCTATGATACGATCGGTATCGCCGAAGGCTTTACCCGCGTTGACTACTCTCTGGAGCTGGATACCGACTTCTCCGCTGACGGCGTTACCCCTGTCTATATCGAGGCGGGTGCCGACGTAAGCCAGATCAAGTATCTCGTTGCCGAGGGTGCCCTCTCCGCCATCCAGGTTGAGAACAAGATCGCTGACATCCTTAATTATAAGGAGTTCACCGAGTTCTTCGACGAGTTTGAGGTCGACGGTGCTACCAAGTATGCCACCCTCGAGCTTGCTCCTGAGAAGACCGGCAAGTACACGTTCATCGCTCTTGCTTATGACGAGAAGTTCGCGTATCAGAATGCTGCCAGCATCGTGATCAACCACGTTGCCGCTTCTGACCTCGAGACGCTCGCCGTTGACGTCGACGTCTTCACGGAGGATACTCCTGCCCGTTACAAAGAACTTCACGATTCCGATTCCTTCGCTTACGGTATTGCCGGTTCGAACCTGACTGAGGTTCACAAGGCTATCTTCTCCGAGGGTACGATTACCAAGAACGGTATGGACGTTGTCGTGAACGCTGTCAAGAACGGTGCTTCCTACGCTGTCAGCGAGGATGTCCTTGCCGAGATCAATTCCGACGGTGGTTACTATGATGTCGTTTCCGGCCTTTCCCAGGATACGAATTACTATGTGATCGTCTGGGCTACTAACGGTTCCCTTGAGCAGGTCGTTTACGACACCTACAAGACCGCTATTATCCCTGAGGTTTGGGAGTCTATCGGTACCGGTTCTTACACGGACGATGTCATCACCGGTTACTTCAACGTTCAGCCTAAGACCTACAATGTCGAGATTGAGCGCAGCGCCGATGATCCGACCCGCTTCCGTATGATCTATCCTTACGATAGCAAGTATCCTTACAATGAAGAGGGCGACTGGGATACCAGCAAGTCCTATGATATCATCTTCACGGTTGTCGATGACCAGCACGTGTACATCGCTCCTCAGCCGCTTGGTATTGACTGGGGTTATGGTATGTTCTATATGACGACCATCGCCGGTTACTATATGGCTGCTGGCAAGACTGTCGAAGAGGTGGTTGCTGCCGGTATTCCGTTCGGCGTCCTCGAGAATGGTGTCATCACCTTCCCGGATCCGACCGAAGAGGGTGGTGCTACTCTCCAGGTAGCTCTTGCCGACTACAACAACGGTCAGTTCGTTGCGGCCAACGGCAATGGTGCTGCCAAGATCGTTCTTCCTTCCAGCTTCACTTACTCCGCGGCTCCGGCCAAGGCCAGCAAGCCGGCTGATCTCACTGTCAAGGCTTCGGGCAAGACCCTTCCTGCCCTCCGCTACGAGCGTGATCCGAAGGCGATCAAGGTTAAGACCAGCGTTTCCTACGAGCGCAAGGCAAACGAGAAAGCTTGCGAATCCACTCCGATCAGCAAGTAATCTATTTACCTGATTATGCGACAAATGAGACCAGGTGCTCCGGCACCTGGCCTCTTGTCGTAAAAAAACGAAACGATGAATTATATTAAAACTGCGGCGTCTTTGCTGACGCTTCTGGCTCTTTCCGTCAGTTGTGAAAGAAAGGAAGAGGTGGATCTGACGCTGGACAATCAGGACCATGCAGCCCCGGTCATCCAGCTGGGTGATGATATCGTCCCGGATGCCGTCCTGCTCAAATTCTCTACCGTGCCAACGGAAGATCAGCTGACACAGTTGTCTGCCAATAACAGTTTGCAACTGGAGCCGGTCTTTATCTCTACTCCTGGAAAGGAGGCTGTTGAGGCTAAGTATGGACTCGACCGCTGGTATAAAGCCAACATCGAAGACGGCGGTCTTGTTCACACGAAGGCAATGGATTTGTCCCGGCTTCCGAATGTGGAATTGGTGGAACTGGAAAGCATCGCTACGCTGGATAATGACGGTGCCGTCTATCCGGTCGAAGCAGTTGAGACGAAAGCCTTTTCCGACATTTTTAACGATCCCTATTTGAATCTGCAGTGGCATTACCAGAATCCTGGTACAGGCTGTTATATGGCTGGTGCAGATATTAACGTTGCGGAAGTATGGAAGCAGCTCACTTGTGGAGATCCTTCCATCATCGTGGCTGTCCTTGACCGTGGCGTCAAGTATAATCATCCGGACCTCATCGACAATATGTGGGTCAATAAAGGAGAGATACCCGGTAATGGGATTGACGATGACGGCAATGGTTATATAGACGACGTTTATGGGTACAATTTTAGGGATGACGGCCCCATAACCTGGGATTTGGATACAGAAGACCGTAAAAATGGAGATGACGGTCACGGAACGCATTGTGCGGGGACCATTGCCGCTGTGAACAATAACGGGAAAGGTGTCGCGGGCGTTGCAGGCGGCTCCGGAAAAGGAGATGGTTGCCGGATTATGTGCTGTCAGATTTTTGCCGGTAATCGAGGCGGTGGAACACCATCCATCGTTGCCCGTGCCGTTAAATATGCAGCCGATCACGGCGCTTCCATCATATCCTGTTCTTTCGGGTCTAAAACAAGGATCGATTCGGACAAGAGCTATTATCAGGGTTCCAGCATTGAAGTGGATACGATTCACTATTTTGAGGATGCTGAAAATGCCAACAACGATGTCCTGACCGGGAATCTCTCCATATTCGCAGCAGGGAATGAAAAATCGCCATTTGCGCATTATCCGGGTGCATACGTTGACTTCATCAGTGTATCGGCTATTGCTCCGGACGGCCTTCCGACCACATATACCAATTATGGTCCCGGGTGTAATATCTGTGCTCCTGGCGGTGAGGCGGGGTTACTCAAGGGATCGCTGGGATCGATGGTGCTTTCTACGGTTCCGAGTGAAGTCTATGCCTCCTTCGAGTATTCCAATGGTGAAAAGGGTTGGGATTACGCTTATATGCAGGGAACATCGATGGCTTGTCCGCACGTATCAGGCGTAGTCGCGCTTGGTCTCTCCTATGCGCATAAGCTGGGAAAGAAGTTTGATCGTGACGAATTCAAAAAGATGATCCTGTCTTCCGTCAACGACGTTGACCAGCATATTCGTAAGACGAGTGTCAAGACATACATCTGGGGGTATGATGATCTTCAGATGGCGCCCTTTTATCACCAGATGGGTACCGGTATGATTGACGCCTGGCGTCTGATGATGCATATTGAAGGAACACCTACCGAAACGGCCCAGGTTGGACGCAAGCAGTGGATAGATCTGTCTCCTGCTTTCGGCTCAGCATCCGTCAGTCTGACGTATCTGGCCGTGGATGTGCCCGAAGAGACGGTTCAGTCTCTGGGATTGCAAAAGATCCAGGGTGCCAGTGACAAGAATTATCCGGCGATTCCTGAAACGGAATGCTATGCTTTCATCCAGTACGGACGTCTGTACATCTATCCGACCAAAGTGGGCTCCGGAAAGATTCACATCTCGGCCATCGGCGGAGGTGACCATCTCGGCGGAGGCGACAACCCTCCCGGCGGTATGGAAATGGGGCATGATATATCGATTATCGCCCGCGTGGCGGATGGCGGTAACGGAATAGGAGGATGGTTATGATGCGCTTATGTAAATCTTGGATCGTGGCGTTTGCCGCCGCGATGATGCTGCTTTCCTGCGGGAACAGCAAAGAAGAGAAAGTGAGCTTGTCCGTGGACGGATGCTGGGAACTCATTTCGGTGACCACGAAATCTGCTACTGTCGGCACTGAAACCGTCAGCGTCTATATCGAATTCCTCGCCGGCAGTTTTACCCTGTATCAAAAGATAGGCGAAGGGCGTTACACCGTCTTCTCCGGCTCCTACACGATTGACCAGAAAGAGCAGACCCTCTCGGGAACCTATGCCGACGGCACGGCCTGGGGACCGTACAGCGTGGCCTGCTCAGATGCCAATCTGAGCCTGTCCAAGGATTCGGAAACGGATTCCTACAAAAAGATCGACGCCATTCCGGCGGCAGTCACTTCTAATACGTATTGAAGCGTACTGTCGCCGAGATCGGCGTTCCGTCCGGGGTCCAGCCTTCGGCGGTGATGCGGAAAGCGCCACTGTACGAAGGCAGCTGAAGCGGGATGGAACATCCCTCCTCAGGAACCTCTAAAGCGGGATTCCAATACAGCAGCTGCCGGATGTCCTTCCCCTTCGGAAGGGTCTCGCCCGGATAGGCTACCGGATAGGAAACACCCATATAATCAACTACGCGAACGTTCTCCGGGAAATGGAGGGCGGTCACGTAGTTCTTTTTTGATACGAAGTTCACGACGCCGTTATAGGAGATTTCGCCGAGGGTGACCGACTGGCGGTAAATATCCACATCCTCCAGCAGCAGCGCGTCGAAATCCTCCAGCATTCCGTGGTCGGTCAGCACGACGCCGTCCATCAGCACGAGAATGTTGTCGAGCTGGAATTTGCGCGAAGACGTGGCGTCCTCCATCGTCATACGGATGCGCCAGCGGCCGTCGCGGCGGACGAACTGGAGCTCGGGAATGAACTCGGTGCAGATCTCGCGCACCGTCGGGAAACGCGTGTAGTCGTCGAGATGGTAACGGATAACCGGGATGCCGGCGAGAAGGAGATCTTCACGCTTGGGCAGGAAACGCAGGAGCGTGTCCATCGATTCCATCCCGGCTTCGGCCTTCAGAGCCGCCTTGCGGGCTTCGAGGGCGTCTTGCTGCGCCGCGCTCAGGGACAGGGCGGGCAGCGTACCGGCGTCCGGATGGAGGAAGGGGCTGGAGAAGGAAATATGGCAGCTTTGGCCGCTCATCGAGACGACCTCGCAGACCAGTTCGCGGTTGCCGTAGATGTTGCTGGTGAAAAAGCGGATCTGGCCGTCCGTGTCGCTGCGGCCGATGAATACGTTCGAAGGATCGCCGGCCGAGGAGAGGAAAGCGGTGACCTGTTCGTCGCCCTGGAGCGCGGCTCGGTCGAGGCCTTCTACCTGCGCCAGGATGATTTCGCCTTCATATTCGCCCTTGCGGCTGCCCGGCGTAGCCTTTTTGAAGCCGAGGAAAGACTCGAGCGATTTGCCGTCATCGGGAACGAGCGCGTCATCGTGGCTGACGGTCAGAACGAGATCCGAATCGGCCGGAGCATTGAGTGTCAGGTTCATCCGACTGCCGGCAGGGGCCTGCTTCGGGGCGGAGATGCTCAGGAGAGGGTTGCTCTTTTCGGCGGTGACGGGCGCCTTCCAATCGGACTTCGGGACGATCCGGACGCCATCTTTGACGCGTGCCGTCGAACTGGCGTTGAATACGGAGACAAGGCGGGCACCTTTCGGATCGGGGCCGCTGGCCGCCGTGTAGGCAATCAGGATGTAGTTTCCGGTAGGTGTTGCAGCCGGAATCAGGAAGGAACCGGCGCCGCGGCCGTTAAAGAGGCCGATTTTCGCCTCGGCCGCCGTGCCGTCGGTAGAGATGAGTTCGAGGTAGGAAACGGCGCTGAAATCGCTCATTTCGCCTTTTTCGCCCACGCAGAACAGCGAGCAGAAGACCCGGTCTCCAGCGAGATAGGCACTGCGGTCCGTTGCGACGTAGATCCGCTCCTGCGCCCGTGCCGTCAGCGACAGGGCGATCAGCAGCAGTATGAGGATTCTTTTAGTCTTCATCGTTCCAAAAACTAGGTCTTTCTTGTGTGCCGCCCGCTTCCAGGCAGTTGATGCAGCGGTGCGGGCCCCAACCGATCACCGGCGTTCCTTCAATGACGGTCATCTTGATGGGACGGTAATTCATATCATAATAAAAGAGGGGCAGTTGCTCCGGATACTTTGGATCAGGTGCGAGCATAAAGCTGTCGTCCTGCCGTTCGACCCGGAGGAATTCGCTGTTCATATAGGCGCGCTTTTCCGTCACCTCCGCAGCGAGAACAAGGCCGAAGACCTTGCGCTCGGGTTCACTCTGGCAGGTCAGGTTCCCTACCATCATCCCCGGTTCGGGCGAGAAGAGATCGCCGCCGATGTCGGAGAGCTCCTGCGTCCGCTTGTTATAGAGATAGGTGTCGCGGGACAGGGAGTAGGCCTTGACGAGGATCGAATAGCGCTGATGGTTGCGGGAATCCGTACGCGGGAAGGATTTCACGGGGAAATATTTGGTCCGCGGGCCGTCGAGAGAGGAGTAATCGAGCAGAACGAGCTGCTGTGATTCCACCGTCCTGTAGCACCAGTAATAGGGCCAGGTCGTCATCAACATCGAATAAGACCAGTTATCGGGATTGACGACATATTCCGGGATATAGTCCGCGTGGAACATCCAGGTTTCTTCGTAGGAGAAGCCCATATATCCGGTATGGCTCTTTTCAGCGTCAACGTCGACATAGACGGTAACGTCTTTTTCGTCAGCGGCAAACTGGATGTTGTTGATGACCGGGGCCGGATTGGCCAGCACCCAGTCGGACGCGTAGGTCTGGCCGTCCACTTCGATGACGGCGCGGTATTCGTGGCCGGCGACGGCGTCTTTCATCGGGATGCTGATTTCGGAAGCCAGGGCGCTGGAGGGTGAGTTATAGCGATTGCCCTGGTCGTCTTCGATCCAGGCCTTACCCCTCGGATGCATCACGTTGGCGGAAACCTGGTCCAACTCCGTCAGATAGGAAAGCCGGATCGTACTCCGTCCGCCCACGAGGATTTCGCCGTCGACGATCAGGGTTTTGTCGGTCTCGGTGCTGATATCGGGATCGTAGGGATAGGTGCAGGAACCCAGTCCTGCCAGCAGAATCAATGCACTGTATAGATACTTCATTTTCATCGTTAGAACAGGATGTTGAGGTTAACGTAAGGAACCTGCGTGGCAAAGACGGAGAGCATATAGCCGTTGACCTGGCCGCTCGGCTGCGTCTTGAAAAAGACCGAATACGGGTTCTTGCGGCCGGTGATGTTGTAGACGCCGATAGTCAGGGACGCGTGCATCAGCGCCTTTTTATAATGGCCCGGGTCGATGTTGATCGCGGCGTCGACGCGGAAATAGTCCGGAATCCGGTGGCCGTTGCGCTCAGAGTAGGAGAGGCGCCACTCGCCGTCATAGAAGTATTTGCCGATCGGGATGGTGATCGGGCGGCCGGTCGAGTAGTCCACGTTCATCGATAAGCTGATGCGGTGCGTAAAGGCGTAGTTACCGGCGAGCTTGAATTCGTGCGGCTTGTCGTAGGGGGCGTTGTACCACTGGCCGCCGTTGATCGTTTCGGCGCCACGGTCCTGCATTTCCTGCAGCTGGCTGCGCGAATAGGTGTAGGAGACCCAGCCTGTGAGGCTGCCGGCAGGCTTGCTGAGCATCACTTCGACGCCGTAAGCCTGGCCGCGGACGGGAACGAGCTCGTCGGCGAGGTTCGGATTCATCGAAAGCAGCGCGCCGCTCTTGTAATCCAGCGCATTGCGGCTCTTTTTATAATAGCCCTCCACGGAGAAGTCGAGGCCGGCGCCGATCAGGGTCCAGTAGATGCCGCCGGCGCCCTGCCAGCCCGTGGTCGGGACGATATCGGCGCTGGAGAGCCTCCAGGTGTCCATCGGGGAGATCGAAGAGGTATTCGAAATCAGGTGGATGTACTGGCGCATTGTGTTGTATCCGGCCTTGAAAGACAGGTTCTTCGCCGGCGAGTATTTCGTCGAGAGGCGGAATTCCGGACCCATATATGCCTGGCTCGGATCGAGGGCGAGGAAGGAGGAGAAACGGACGCCGCCGTCTATCGAGAATCGGTCGCTCGGTGCCCAGAGGTCAGACAGATACGCGGCCGGCTCGACGCCCCATTCGCGGCTCAGCTTCGTCGCCTTTACCTGAGAATGGGTGCCATAGGGCTTCATCGTGCCCGGGTCAAGGCCGTAGCCGACGAAATCCGCGCCGAAGGAGAGGGTATGGCGGCCCAGCGGACGGGCCCATCCAGCTTTGAGGAAGGCCTGGCGGATCGTGGTCGTCAGGTCGTAGGCGCCTTCTTCCCAATTGTGTGCGCCGAGCTCGTTGTTGTAGTGGTCGTAGCCGGCGCTGAGCTTGAAGTTGCCGCCGTTTTCGCCTTTGTGCTTAAAGGCGGCCGCGGCGTTGAAATTCGTATAGCGGAAGGTCGTGTCACCGCTGAAGGAGAAGCGGTCATTGGCGAAATAACCGGTCACCTGGAGGGAATTCCGATCGTTGAACCGGTGCGTCAGACCGAGGTTTCCGTCCGTGAAGCCGGCTCCGCCGCCGGAGTAGGCGCTGTTTTTCGGGAGGAGCTTCAGCAGGTAGTCGGAGTAGCTGGTGCGCGCCCCGAGAATGATGCTGGTCTTGCCCTTTGCGAGCGGGCCTTCCAGGTGTAAACGGCTGGTTAACAAGCCGATACCGATCGATCCGTTGAACTTTTGCGCATCGCCTTCTTTCGGTGTAACGCTCAGCACGGAGGAGATGCGGCCGCCGTACTGAGCCGGGATGGAGCTCCTATAGAGTTCGACGCCTTCGATGACATCCGGGTTGAAGGCCGAGAAGATACCGAACAGATGCGTCGGGTTGTAGATCGTGTTGTCGCCGAAGAGGTTGCGGTTCTGGTCGGCCGTGCCGCCGCGGACGTTGATGCCGACGGACGCTTCAC
>JAFYIK010000141.1 GCA_017538685.1 Bacteroidales bacterium
ACTCCGCGAGACCCTTGGCGAGAACAGGCTTATCACCTACGCCGCATCGTCAAGCGGAGATTATATGGACCACAAAGCAGCGCTGGACTACGTGGACTACATCAACGTGATGACCTACTCGATGGGTGATCCGCCCTACCATAACTCACCTCTCTACCGCTCCGAGCTCACGCGCAAGCGCTCGGGCCAGGAGAGCATCGAGACCTTCTTCAGCAAGGGAGTCCCCTACGACCGTATGAACTACGGCGTGGGCTTCTACGGCCACGGTGACGGCTCAGTCTACCCTTCTTCCGTGCAGTATCATAGAGCCGTGGACGCACTGTCCACGGGAAAGGTGGACGGCAAGAGCGTGGAGGGATACAACATACGCTGGTGGGACGACCAGGGCAAGAACTGCTACCTGGGCGACAAAGACGGGAAGATGTATGCCAGTTACGAAGATCCCGAGTCCATAGGCTACCGTGTGGCCTTCCTCAAGCAGAAAGGCATGCTCGGCGCGTTTGCGTGGGAGTATCGCGAGGACGATGCGAAGGGCACGCTCCGCAAGGCGCTGCGCGACCTGATGGCGGGCAAGACCGTGGACAATCCCTATCCCGGCAACGGCCCTGCGACCCCGACCGAACCGGAGCCGGAACCGGAAGAGCTCTATCCGGCTGAAACCGACACGCCCTCAGCCCCCACCGGCCCGTTCGTGGACCTTGGAGCTAACGGCACCGCCAACTGTTATGTGGTCACCGCCCCCGGCCAGTACAAGTTCAAGGCCGTCAAGGGCTGCGGCACCACCTCCGTGGGCACGGTGAAGCAGGTGCGTCTGTTATGGGAAACCTGCAACACTACCGAGGCCCCCGAGCGCTTCAGCGTGATTGAAAGCTACGGAGTGGACAACGGCTACATAACCTTCAAAACTCCGGACACCCTCAAGCCCGGCAACGCGCTGCTCGCGGCCTTCAACTCTTACGGTGAACTGATCTGGAGCTGGCACATCTGGATTCCCGAAACTCAGTTCACCGAGGACACTTACGGCCTGTCCGCATATGCGTTTATGAGCCGCAACCTGGGCGCACTGATCGACGCCGAAGCGAGCTCGAGCGCGGTGGATATCCGCGCAAACGGCCTGCACTACCAGTGGGGCCGCAAGGACCCGTTCCCCACACCGGACGGCAGCGGCAAGATGGGCGTTGCCGGTAAGGCAATGAGCCTCAGCGGCGGAAAGCTGACCACGGCCGAAGCCATCGCGAAACCGACCGTGTTCGGCAATGTCAACGGCGACTGGGCCAGCGCCACCAACGGCGACTACTGGGGCGACAACTCCACCGGCAAGAGCGTCTATGACCCCTGTCCTCCCGGATACAAAGTTCCGAAGCGCGAGGACGCCACCGCGATATTCAAGACCAATCTGGTCGGCGTCTCCTCCTTCGTGTACAATTCTGACGCGCACTGGTTCAAGGTGGGCAACCCCGTCGCCGTGTTCCCTCTGCCCGGTTATATAGACTACACCGGATCGATGGCCGGAGCCGGAAAGCGCACCGATATCTGGAATGCCCACGCGGACAAGGATTCCCCCGGCAACGCATACGGGCAATATATCTACGAAGGCCCGACATCCAAGTACTCGGCCCAGACCAAGGCCCGCGGCGGTTCCGTCCGCTGTGTCTCGCTGGAGAAAGTTCCTTTCGACAATGCTCCCGGAATGCCCGTTCAGGGCAAGTACACCCGCAAGGTGTTCGATTCGGGAATGGTCGAGCTTTCAGGCCTCTGCTTCAGCAAGGACAGCTCCTTCATCTGGGGAGTGGGCGACCAGGGCTATCTCTACCATATCGATTTTGCCGACAATGTGGAGAATATGACCTACACTGAGCACTACTACCACGATGCCGATATGGAAGACGTCACTCTCGATCCCGCCACAGGCGACCTCTACATCGCCATCGAAGGCTCGCAGAAGATGTACAAGATTCCGGCTCCGAACTATAACACATATTCGACCGCCTTCTATGTTCAGGAGGCCGTTGATATGAACATTGGCAACAGCGGACTGGAAGGCTGTACGATGTACAAAGACGGCAAGATCTACATCGGCTGCCAGTATGGAGCCAACCTCTGGACTTATAATCTGGCCGGCGAGAAACTCTCGCGCATCCAGCTGACGACCCTCGCCCCCGGAATCGAGGAGGTCGGAGGACTGTGCTACGACGCCCAGACCGATCTGCTTTGGGTGACAGACTCCGAGGCCTTCAAGCTGTTCGTCTTCGACGGCGCGGTGACCAAGGAACTCGCCGAGTACGACATCAGCTTCATCGGCAACCCTGAATCCGTGCTTGTGGACCATAAACACAGCTGCGTGTGGGTAGGCGACGACGGCTCTTCTTCAAGGCTCTATAAGATCGAGTTTAGCGGACTTTAGCCGAAAAATTCGTATCTTCGTGGTATGACTATCCACGTAACATCTGAAACCGGGCGTCTGCGGGAAGTTATCCTCGGACGCCCGGAATCGAATGGTCCCGCCCCCACTCCGGAGCAGACCTTCGATGCGAAATCATATGAATCGGCTTCGAAAGGAGTCTACCCCAAAGACGAAGACATAATCCGCGAGATGGGCGCGTTCGAGGCCGTGCTGAAAAAATATGGAGTCAAGGTGCACCGCCCCGCACCCGTGGACGGATGCAACCAGATTTTCTCCCGCGACGTCGGATTCGTGATCGACGATAAGATCATAGTTTCCAACATCATCCCCGACAGGCAGGAGGAAATCGACGCCTACGAAGATATCTATAGGCAGATTCACTATAAGCAGATTTACAATCTGCCCGAAGCGGTGCACGTGGAGGGAGGAGACGTGATTCTCTGGAAGAACTATCTTTTCATTGGGCAGTACGCTTTCAAGGACTATCCTCAGGTGAAGACCGCCCGCACTAACAGGCTGGCGCTGGATTATCTCGCTATGCTGTTCCCCAGCAGGGACATCATACCTTTGAACCTCCGAAAGAGCGACACTGACCCCTATGAGGGCATACTCCACCTTGATTGCACCTTTATGCCCGTCGGGCGCGGGAAGGCGATTATCTACAAAGACGGCTTCCTCAACCCGCGCGACGCCGGTCATCTGATCGAGCTGTTCGGCCCTTCTAATGTGTTCGAACTCACTAAAGAAGAGATGTATTGGATGAACTCCAACATCTTTTCTATTTCCGAGGACGTGGTGGTGGTGGAAGAGCACTTCACCCGTTTGAAGGCGTGGCTTGAGGGATTTGGGATGACAGTCGAGACCGTGCCTTATCGTGAGATTTCAAAAATGGGCGGATTGCTCCGCTGTTCAACATTACCCTTACTGAGAGATGAATAAGCTTGTGATGGTCGCGTTCGGAGGGAACGCGCTACTGAGGGCGGGCCAGAAAGGCACCTACGCCGAGCAGCTCGCTAATGTGGAAGATGCGTGCCGCTGCCTGCTGCCGCTTTTGGAGCAGGGCTGCGGTCTGGTTATCGGCCACGGCAACGGCCCCCAGGTGGGCAACGCTCTGCTGAGGCACGAAGCAGGTTCTTCGCAGTTCGGGCTCGAAGCTATGCCTATGGATTTCTGCGGCGCGGAGACCCAGGGCAGCATTGCCTATCTGATAGAGACCGCGATGGAGCGCGTGCTCAAGAGCGCCGGTCTGAACCGTCCGGTTGTCTCGATCGTCACTCGTGTGGAAGTCTCCGCCGACGATCCCGCATTCCAGAAGCCTTCCAAGCCCGTAGGGCCGTACTACAAGTCTATGCCTACTGACGGAGCGACATATAAGGAAGATTCCGCGGGCCGCGGATGGCGCAAAGTGGTCGCCTCGCCAAGGCCGCTGGTGATCAACAACATCGACCTTATCGAGCGCCTTGCGCGCGAGGGCAATATTGTGGTCGCCGTGGGCGGAGGCGGTATTCCGGTGGTGGCCGGCGAGGACGGTCGCCGTGGAGTGGAAGCGGTGATCGACAAGGATCTCGCGTGCGCCGTGGCCGCGGTGAAGATGAGGGCGGACGAGTTCTACATCCTCACGGACGTGCCGAAGGTCTATGTGAACTTCCGCAAGCCCGGCGAGAAAGCGCTCGATTCAGTCACGCTGGCCCAGGCGGGCGAATACCTGGCGGACGGTCAGTTCGCCGAAGGCTCTATGGCCCCGAAAGTGCGCGCAGGAATCACCTTCGTGCAGAACTGCGGCGGCGAATGCATAATCACGGAAGCCGGCCAGCTCGGCAACCCTTCGTGTGGAACAAGAATAACCAAATAAGATATGATAGATCTTAAAAACCGCAGCTTTCTGAAGCTGCTCGACTTCTCCCCCGCTGAGATTCAGTATCTGCTCGACCTTGCCGCAGAGCTTAAGGCCGACAAAAAAGCCGGACGCGAACACAAAACGCTTGTCGGCAAGAATATCGCTTTGATTTTCGAGAAGACCTCGACACGCACCCGCTGCTCTTTCGAGGTGGCCGCTTACGACCAGGGCGCACACGTCACTTATCTAGGCCCCACCGGCAGCCAGATCGGCATCAAAGAAACGATGAAAGACACCGCCCGTGTGCTCGGACGTATGTACGACGGAATCGAGTACCGCGGCTTCGCGCAGACGACGGTGGAAGAACTGGCCAAGTATTCTGGAGTTCCTGTGTGGAACGGCCTTACAAATGAGTTCCACCCGACCCAGATTCTGGCGGATTTCCTGACTATGAGGGAGCATTCTTCGAAACCGCTGCAGCAGGTCAGCTACGCATACCTGGGCGACGCCCGCTTCAATATGGGCAACTCTCTGCTGGTAGGCGGCGCGAAGATGGGAATGGACGTAAGGATCGTGGCTCCGAAGGCGCTTCAGCCCGCGGCCGAATTGGTGGAGGAATGCCGCAAGGTGGCTTTAGAAACCGGTGCGCGCATAACAATCACCGACGACGTGGATCTCGGTGTCAAGGGCTGTGACTTCATCTACACCGATATCTGGGTGTCGATGGGCGAACCGGACGAGGTATGGAAGGAGCGCATCGCTATGCTCAAGCCCTACCAGGTGAACGCGTCCCTTATGGCCCGCACCGGCAATCCCGACTGCAAGTTTATGCACTGCCTGCCTTCGTACCACAACCGTGACACCAAGGCCGGAGAGGATGTGTACCGGAAATTCGGAATGGACGGCGTGGAGGTCACCGAAGAAGTCTTCGAAAGTCCCGCCAGCATCGTCTTCGACGAAGCGGAGAACCGTATGCACACCATCAAGGCCGTGATGGTCGCCACCCTCGGAGAATAACGGCGCTGTTTCTGGCGTTTTTGGCGCGAAATCATAGGAAAACGGCCCGTTTGGCGCCGTTTTTCTTGTTTTTAGCGCCGATTCGTGGGTTCTCGACTCTTTCGGCGCGAAATACCCCCAAAATCTCGCCGGGAAGGGGGAAGGTGACAGTCAAATGAATGACGTTGGTAGAGATACGAGGATAAAATGTTATATTTGAGAGAAATCAAATAATGAGATGGGGATTTTAGCTTTGCAACTGATTGTGGCGGCGGTGGCCGTCGTGTACTTTATAATAACTCTGATTGTGGTGAGGCGAAAGCCTGGGCTGCTGTGGCTGTGCGCGGCGCTGGTGGCGCTGAGCGGCATCTCCCTCTACTGGATTGCGTACTCCGGAGTGGAGGCATTCATCCCGCGTCTGGTGATGAGCATCCTTACCGGACTCGACTTATTCCTGTTCCGCGCATACACGATAGGCCTGGTGAACAAGTTCTTCTTCGGCGAGGGCAACATAGGCAATCTCATTATCCTGTATGGGATTATGCTCTGCGCCGTGTGGACGACATCGCTGGCCGCAATCCACGTTTTCGCCCGTAAGCTGGAAAGCCGCATATGGCTATGGTTCAAAACCTTGGGCCGCAGCGCTAACCCCGTTCACCTTATCGTCGGAGTGAATCCGCGCAGCATTACCCTCGCCCGCAGCCTCAAGGGCAAAGGGATGGTTGTGGTGCTTGACGACGCAGCGCCCGCAAATGGCCCGAAGGGCAAAATGGATTTCTTCGGCGTGCTGCGCGGCATCAGGGTGGAGTCGCCGCTGGTCGGAAGGCTGCGCCGTGAAGCGCCCTGGGCCTCCGTGCTCAAAGGGACGCTCGCCCTGCGCAGGCTGGACCGCTGGCTGGCGCTCGAATCGACCAACGTCTACCTGCTGTCCGATGATTATACGGCCAACATAGGCGCCGCGCTGATGCTCGACTCCCGCGGGAAGGAGCAGATCTGGTTCGCCGCCGGCAGCGACATCCTCACCGAGCAACTGCCCATCGCGCACCCGCGCCTGCACCTGGTGGACCCGTCAGCGTTGTCGGCAGCCAGCCTGAAGCGCGAGGAAGCGCTCTATCCCGTGCATTTCGTGAAGGTTGCGCGTGACGCTGAAGGCAAGCGCCTGGGCTATGTGGAGTCCGGATTCGAGGCTATGGTCATCGGCTTCGGCGGAGTCGGTCAGGGAGTGGCGGAGTTCCTCTATGAGTGGGGAGCTTTTGTCGGAAAATACAAGAAGCAGGTGCCCCTTCGCATCGATGTCGTGGATGCGAATATGTCCGAACTTGCTCCCGCTTTTCGGGAAAATCATCCCGGACTTTCCAGCATTTTCCTTCACTCCATTGCCACAGACAGTGACGAGTTCCACAAACTCATTGATCAGCGCATTTCCACTCTCAACTGGGTCGGAATCTCACTGGGAGACGACGAGGCGACAGTACGCATCGCACTGGAGATTGCGAAGAAACACTTCGAGGCAAAGAAGCCCATTGACAGTTTCGTGGTGGCGGTCCGACTCGAGAGAACAAAGGCATATGCGGACACGCTGAAGTTTGCGAAGGAAAACTACGGAGTGAGTATCATTCCGTTCGGGGAGCGCGACAAGGTGTGGGCATATGACAACATCACGGGTGGAGACACGGCCAAGTATGCGCGTATCTTCTACGAAGGTTACACTGCATCAGCCGGGACGGGCTCGTCGAGCTGGGATGAGCGCAACAAAGCAATACTCGCGTCCGACCGCACGCCTTTGTGGAAGGCTCTCGAGCTGAAGCGCAAGACTTCACAGGATTATTCTGACTACTTCCACCGCAAGGTGAAAACATATCTGTGCGATCTGTTCGGGCAGGAGGATGTCTGGAAGGACATACCCGTGGTCTATGAAGACAAGCATTATTCAGGCTCCGATCCGGCGGTAGGCCAGGTGCTTGAGTATCTGGCCATAGGCGAGCATCTGCGCTGGGAAGCCTCCCACCGCGCCGCCGGTTACGTTCCGGGACCCGCCAAGGCCGAAGACCGAAAGATCCACACAGACCTTGTTCCTTACGACAATCTGTCCGAAGTCGCGAAGCACTACGACTGGATAGTCGTGCGCACCTCGCTGAAACTATAAAATATCCAGCACTATGAGCAACAATTCCCCAGGCGCGTGGCGCCGATACAACATCTTCATATCGTCCACATTCAAGGATATGGACTTCGAGCGCGACGTAATCAAGTTCAAGGTGATTCCCGCGCTGAACAGAAGATTCCGCGACCGCAGAGTGGAGCTGCAGGCGATAGACCTGCGCCTCGGCGTGAACACCTCCAAGATGTCCGAGGAGGAGAGCGAGCGCAAGGTGCTGTCCGTGTGCACGAGCTGCATCGACAGCGCGCGACCGTTCTTCATCGGACTTATCGGCCGGCGCTACGGCTGGATCCCGCCGCTGGAGCGGTGGAAGGAGTTCATGGCCGGGCTGAGCGACGAGGAGCGTGAGATCCTGGCCGGGACCGCCGGCTGCTCGGTAACGGAAATGGAAATAGTCTACGGCGCGCTTTCGCAGGGCAGCTTCGACTCTTCGCACGTGTTGTTCTACCTCCGCGACGACGCCTCATACGAAGGCATGCCGGAGGAAGTGAAGCCCATCTTCTGCGACTCCGACCCGGAGAACATAAAGAAACTGGACACGCTGAAGGCCAAGGTCAAGGACATCTTCGGAGCGCGTGGAGGCGAAGACGACCGCTGCACATCATACCATCTGACCTGGGCCGGAGACGCATTCTCTTCAGAGGAGTTCGAGGCTATCGTCGAGGAGCAGCTCGCCCAGCAGATCGAGGCCGAGACAGCCCGCGAAGACGAAGAAGGGGCGGACACCTGGTGGGCTCAGGAAAAAGAGCTCGAGGAATCGACTCTTCTGAGGCTCCTTCCGGGATCCATCGAACTGGACGTCTACGATGAAGAAGAAGATGAGGATGAGGAATACGACGAGGAGGACGATGAAGAGTATGAAGACGAGGACGAAGAATACGATGAGGATGAGGAGGATGAGGAAGACGAGGAGGAGGAAGATGAGGATGACGACGAAAGCGCAGATATAGCGATATGGTACGTGCAGGGCTTCGGCGCGAGCACATATATGGCGCAGGATTATGCGCAGTGGGACGAGGAAACGGACGTTATCCGCCTGCTGGGCGTGTTCGGCCTGTCCGAGTACAGCACTTCCACGCGCCCTGTGGTGGCACGCTGGATCCACGAAGTCGCCGAGAAGATCGGCTACGAAGACCTCCCTGACGACGATCAGCTGCTGGGCAAGATGCCCCAGAACGAGCTCTACGAACTGTTCGAAAAGATAATCGACGAAGCCGCCGAGGACTACTACATCTACATCTATCTGGACGATGTGGAGTCCCTTGAGATGACATCTCCGAAAGACCTCTATATGACCTGGCTGGACCACGTCAAGGACAATGTCAACATAATGGTAAATCTGCAGGACGACTCCGAGGCGCGCGATAAGTTCTTCCAGCAGCACACATATCTCTCCAAGAAGATGATGCTTGGAGTGGAGGGAGACCCTGAGGCGGCGAAGGCGCTCATCGAGAACTATGAGCAGACCTACTTCCTCGAACTTCCGGAAAAGATCAAGAAGCAGATGCTCAAGAACGCGGAATCTGGAGCTAAGAGCAAGAAAACCATCGCTCCGCTGAAGATCCACAACGTGTTCCGCATCTTCGAGTCGCTCACCCAGGAAGACTTCCGCGAAATCCGTGGCCAGAAAGGCAGCCAGATAGACGCCATCAACGGCTACCTGGAGAAGATCTGGAAAGACATGCCCAACTCGCCCTACGATGTCATGACTTTCATGGTGAACACCATCGTGAAAAACCTCGGCCTTGG
>JAFYIK010000142.1 GCA_017538685.1 Bacteroidales bacterium
CTTGGAGGATTTCTGGAGGAAACCGACTCCCAGCGATTCGGCCACTTTGCGTATGCTCTCCTGCGAAGACTGCATCAGGAAGGGCATCTTCGGATTGTCTTCACGTATATGTTTGCAAAGATCCACGCCTGCGTCCAGCTTTTCATTCTTCGAGAGATCGCCCTTATGAAGCACGAAACCCACATCGGAGATGACTCCGAGGAGATTGTTCTTGTATTTATCGTAGAGCGCTATCGCATCGTCGTAGTTGGTGGCCATCAGGATCTTCGGGCGTGCGCGCTTGCGGGCTTTCTGCTGTTGCTCGTTCAGAGCGTCGCGCACTGCCGAGGCATTCTGATGCAGGATGATGCTGTACAGCGCCGGCAGGTAGGTGGAATAATAGCGGACCGAGTCCTCGACCAGCAGAATCGCCTGCACGCCGTAGTCCAGTATATCGTGGTCGGCGTTCATCCCATCCTCGATCAACTTGATGATGGCGATGATCACGTCCGTGCTGTTGTTCCAGCAGAAGACGTGGTCTATGCAGGATTTGTCGGCCTCCGCGATCTTCCGGAATATCTCCTTTGCATAACCGCAGAGCAGCACCACGGGCATATCCGGGTTGCAGGCCTTGGCCTTGTGGGAGAAAGTGAACACGTCCAGCTCGCCCACGTTGTACATAGTGATCGCGAGGTCGAACTTCTCCCCCGCTTCGAGAAGCGCGAGAGCCTGGACTGTGGTCTCCACACGGATTATTGCGGGAGGATTGCTCAGGTTGAGCTCAAGGTAATCCGCCGCGATGAGCGACTCGATATGGCCGTCTTCCTCCAGGGAATAGCTGTCGTAGTTATTGCAGACGAGCAGGATTCTGCGAATCCTTCGCTTCATCAATGTGGTGAAATCTTGCATACTTCACAAAAATACTGATTGTGGATAAAATGTTATATTTTTTCTCAGAAATTTTTTGCGAATTAAAGTCGGCGCCGTATCTTTGCATATGGTTAGTACCCTTATGTCTTTCGAAGAAGAAAAAATCATCCTGGAAGGCCTCACTTTCGATGATGTCCTTCTGGTGCCTGCCTACTCGGAGGTAGTTCCGAAGCAGGTGTTGCTCAACTGCCGGTTTTCAAGAAACATTTCGCTCGACATTCCGATTGTGTCCGCTGCAATGGACACTGTGACTGAAGCGCCGATGGCCCGGGCTCTCGCAAGAGAAGGAGGCATCGGCGTTATTCATAAAAATATGTCGGTGGAGCGCCAGGCCGCGCAGGTGGCCGAGGTGAAGCGCGACGGCCTCAAGGTCGCCGCGGCGGTGGGAATCGGAGGCGGCGCGCTCGAAAGGGTCGAGGCCCTCGGCGCGGCCGGCGCGGATGCCGTAGTTCTCGACTGCGCCCACGGTCATTCGAAGAACGTGGTCGATCTCCTCAAGCAGATCAAGCACACCTTTAATAATATAGACGTGGTGGTGGGCAACATCGCCACGGCGGACGCGGCCAAGTGCCTAATAGAGGCCGGCGCGGACGGAGTGAAGGTGGGCATAGGCCCCGGCTCCATCTGCACCACCCGCGTGGTCGCCGGCGTGGGCGTTCCGCAGCTGAGCGCCATCTACGAAACGGCGAAGGCCGCCCGCGGCACCGGCGTGCCCGTGATCGGAGACGGAGGTCTCCGCTATTCGGGCGACGCAGTCAAGGCCCTCGCGGCCGGAGCGGACTGCCTTATGTTCGGCTCTATGTTCGCCGGCACTGAAGAAGCCCCGGGCGAGACTTTCGTGGACGGAGGCATCCTCTACAAAGTCTTCAGGGGTATGGGCTCGCTCGACGCGATGCAGGCCGGCTCGTCCGACCGCTACTTCCAGGAAGGCGCCAGCAAACTGGTGCCGGAAGGCATAGTCGGCAAGGTGGCCTACAAAGGCCCCGTGGCGGACGTGATCTTCCAGCTAATCGGAGGCATCCGCTCGGGAATGGGCTACTGCGGCGCGCCCGATCTTGCAGCCCTGAAGAATGCGAAATTTGTCAGAATCACCACCAGCGGAATGGTAGAAAGCCACCCGCACGACGTAAAAATCACTAAAGAAGCTCCAAACTACAAATAAGATGAATCAGAACGACATTCGCCCGGAGTCAATGGCAAGAATCACCAATCAGGAATTGGCACAAAAGTTCATCGAAGAACAGATTCAAGACCTTCGCCGCCAAATCGGCAACAACAAAGTACTCCTGGCCCTCTCCGGAGGAGTCGATTCATCCGTCACTGCCGCCTTCCTAATCAAGGCCATAGGCAAGAACCTGGTCTGCGTCCACGTCAACCACGGCCTTCTCCGCAAAGGAGAGCCGGAGGAAGTCGTGAAAGTCTTCCGCGACCAGCTTGGAGCGGAGCTCATCTATGTGGACGCAGTGGACCGTTTCCTCAATAAACTCGCAGGAGTCACCGATCCGGAGGAGAAACGCCACATTATCGGCAAGGAGTTCATCGACGTCTTCGCCGAGGAGGCCGCCAAGCTGGACGGAATCAAGTTCCTCGGACAGGGAACGATCTACCCCGATATCCTCGAGAGCAAAGACGGCATCAAGGCCCACCACAACGTGGGCGGCCTGCCGCCGGAGCTTCATTTCGAACTCGTGGAGCCTGTCAAGCTCCTCTATAAAGACGAAGTCAGGGTGGTGGGCACCGCCCTCGGCCTTCCGGACAGTATGGTCTACCGTCAGCCCTTCCCCGGCCCCGGCCTCGGAGTCAGGTGCACCGGCGCCATCACCCGCGACCGCCTGGAGGCAGTACGCGAATCCGACGCTATCCTCCGCGAGGAATTCGCTGCGAACGGTCTGGAAGGCAAAGTCTGGCAGTTCTTCACCATCGTTCCGGACTACAAATCCACCGGCATCAAGGACGGCAAGCGCTCCTACGAATGGCCGGTCGTGATCAGGGCCGTCAACACCCGCGACGCCGTGACCGCCACCGTGCCGGAGCTGCCTTTCGCAGTCCTCCAGCATATCACCGACAGGATTCTGAAGGAAGTAAAGGGCGTTAACCGCGTCCTCTTCGACCTCTCCCCGAAACCTACCGGAACAATTGAATGGGAATAATCATTTCTAACCTTAAGAAGTAATATGGCAAAAGTTCAGACAAACGGACCCGTTTACGACGCCCGCTCTCTCGGTAAGGGCAGGATGGCGGTCCTCGGTGCCCAGCACCTCTTCGCAATGTTCGGTGCGACGGTTCTCGTACCCGTCATCACAGGACTCTCCATCTCCGCAACGCTCCTCTTCGCAGGAGTCGGAACTCTCCTCTTCCACGCACTCACGAAGTTCAAGGTCCCCGCATTCCTCGGATCTTCGTTCGCCTTCCTCGGCGGCTACGCTGCCGTCGTGCAGATGGGTGCCGAACGTGGACTCTCGCTTGCAGAGTCCCTTCCCTACGCCTGCATCGGTGTGGTGACCGCCGGCCTTATGTACTTCGTGCTCGCCGGCCTGTTCAAGCTCTTCGGACCCCAGCGCGTGATGAAGTTCTTCCCGCCCATCGTCACGGGCCCTATCATCATCGCCATCGGCCTCTGCCTCGCCGGCACCGCCATCTCGAGCTGTATGTCCAACTGGTGGATCGCCCTGCTCGCAATCGCCATCATCATCCTGGCCAACATCTGGGGCAAGGGTATGGTGAAGATCGTCCCTATCCTGCTGGGCGTGCTCGGTTCGTATCTGGTCGCCGCCTGCTTCGGCCTCGTGGATTGGAGCGGCGTGCGTGAGGCGGCCTGGCTCGGCCTGCCCTTCAAGATGCAGGACACCGCTTTCGCCGTGTTCGCGAATCCCAACTGGGGCCTCGTGGTGGCCGCCATCATCGCCATCCTCCCCATCTCCCTCGCGACTATGGTGGAGCACATCGGCGATATGTGCGCTATCTCTTCGACCACCGGCATCAACTACCTGGAGGATCCGGGCCTGCACCGCACCCTTATAGGCGACGGTCTCGCCACCATTCTCGCTTCGCTCTTCGGCGCCCCCGCCAACACCACCTACGGTGAGAACACCGGCGTGCTGAACATCACCCGCGTCTATGACCCGCGCGTCATCCGCATCGCCGCCCTGTTCGCTATCCTTCTGAGCTTCTGCCCGAAGTTCGCGGCCATCATCGCAGCTATGCCCGCCGCCACCATCGGAGGCGTGTCGCTGGTGCTCTACGGTATGATCTCCGCAGTGGGTGTACGCAATGTCGTTGAAAACCACGTGGACTTCAAGAAGAGCCGCAACGTTATCGTGATGGCCCTCATCCTCGTGCTCGCAATCGGCATCAAGTACGGAGCGAACGACTCGATTCCTCTCGGATTCACCTCGCTCAGCGGCCTTGCAGTCGCAGCTATCGTGGGTGTTATCCTGAACGCCATCCTGCCCGGCAAGGACTACGAATTCGGTTCGAACCCCGACGGCGACAAGGCTGTCGACTTCGAAGTCAACCCTTCACTCCGCAAATAATTGAAACCTTAATCCTATTTATTCATAACCCGTCCTCCGGCTACGTCCGGAGGGCACAAAACCCAATTTACCTTTATGAAAAAGTTCCTCTTTTTCGCCGCTGCTTCCATCGCAGCACTCGCAGTAAACTTTAACGCATCTGCACAGACCAACCTCCAGATGTTCTACGACCTCGGCCGCGGCTACGCCACCACCACCTTCGAAGGCTTCTACGCAGACAACTGGGGAGACACCTTCTTCTTCATCGATCACTACTATGCAACTTCAGCAGACCGTGCCGGCAGCGCCCTTGTTTCCCCTGCATCTTCTGCAGTCAACGGCAGCTACTTCGAGATCGAGCGCAACCTGAACTTCTGGAAAGACAGCAAACTTGCCGACCTCAGCCTCCACGTAGAGTATGACGGAGCCACCTGGGGCGCAGGAGTCGCCTGCGTGGGTGTGAACTACTTTATGCATTCCGACGACTTCAAGAACATCTACAATGTGGCCCTTATGTACGACTACCACATCGCCCGCGGTTTCGCTTCCGTTCCCGTCAAGTTCACGGGCGTGTGGGGTATGCAGGACATCTTCGGTGTGGAAGGTCTGCGCTTCAGCGGCTTCATTGATATCTGGGGCAACGACTGCTCCTTCGACACTGACGGTGATCTCGTCAACGACAAAGACACAAAGCTCAGCATCCTTTCCGAGCCTCAGCTCTGGTACAACGTGGGTCACCTCTTCGGAGTTGACAACCTCCACGTCGGCGGCGAGGTCGAGCTTTCGCTCAACTTCGCAGGTATGGTCGGTTTCAACGTCCTCCCTTGCATCGGTACCAAGTGGATATTCTAAACTCCGCTAAACTATGAAACCTTTCTTTGAGAAACTCTTCGGCTTCGACAGTTCGAAGCACAACGTACGAACTGAGATTCTCGCGGGCCTGACCACCTTCCTTACGATGGCGTACATCCTCGCCGTCAACCCCAACATCTTCGGCGCCCTTGCAGGTATGCCCGGCGGCTCGGTCTTCACGGCCACCGCTCTCGCAGCCATCGCCGGCACCCTTGTGATGGCCCTCTACGCCAAGAAGCCTTTCGCCCTTGCCCCCGGTATGGGCCTCAACGCCTTCTTCGTGTTCACGGTCTGCCTCGGATTGGGTCACTCCTGGCAGTTCGCCCTCACGGCCGTCCTGCTCGAAGGTATCCTCTTCCTCATCTTCACGGTGACGAAGGTCCGTACCTGGCTCATCAACGCCATCCCAGGCACCCTTAAGAAAGCCATCGGCGCCGGTATCGGCCTCTTCATCGCCTTCATCGGTATGCAGAACGCCGGCATCATCGTGGACAACGGTGCAACACTCGTCGGCCTCGGCGACATCATCCACGGCAAGGCTCTCCTTGGCCTCATCGGCCTCGTGATCACCGCCGGTCTCGTGATGGCCAAGGTCCGCGGAGGCATCCTCTGGGGTATCCTCCTCACCACCGTCCTCGGTCTTCTCATCAAGGATCCCGCCACCGGCGCAGCCATCACCACCCTTCCTTCGAAGGTGGTCTCCCTGCCCGACGGACTCGGCCCCATCTTCTGCAAGTTCGAGTGGGGTCAGATCCTCAGCTGGGATATGCTCACCGTCGTGTTCACCTTCCTCTTCATCGATATGTTCGACACTATGGGCACCATTATCGGCGTGCACCAGGGAGCCGGCCTCATCAATAAAGGCAATGAAGAAATCGAGGGAGTTGAAAAGATGTTCCTCGCTGACTCTATCGCAACCATCTGCGGCGCTTGCTTCGGAACTTCCACCACCACTACCTATGTGGAGAGCGCTTCCGGTGTGGGTGAAGGCGGCCGTACCGGTCTCACAGCCTTCTCCGTGGCAGTCTTCTTCGGTCTGGCCCTGTTCCTGAGCCCCATCTTCCTGGCGATCCCGGGCGCAGCCACCGCTCCCGCCCTTATCATCGTCGGTGTGATGATGATGCCTTCGATCAAGACCATCCACTGGGAAGACTACTGCAAGGCCATCCCGGCGTTCATCACCATCATTATGATGCCTCTTGCATACTCGATCTCCGACGGTATCCTCCTCGGTGTGATCGCCTATGTCCTCTGCCACGCCATCGCCGGCAAGTTCAAGGACATCAGCGTCACAATGTGGATCCTCGCCGCATTGTTTATCTGCAAGTACATCTTTATTTAAAATATCTTTGCCTCTCCGGCTCCGGGAACTTCTCAATGGAGTAACGGAGTGCGGTGCGGGGCATATCCTTATAACGAGGTTGGAGGTACTCCTCCAGCCTCTTTTTGTCGCGTTTTCCGGCTTCGCGGAGGAGCCAGCCGACAGCTTTGTGGATGAGGTCGTGCGGGTGATAAAGGAGTATGTCCGCAATGGCGAAGGTGTCGTCCAGCTGGCCGTGACGGATAAAGGTCATAGTGCTGACGATGCCGATACGCTGTTCCCAGATCGTGCGGCCGTTCCGGGCGAGGTCATAGAGAAGCGAGCGGTCCTTGTCCAGCAGCCACTCCCCCAGAAGAGGATAGCACGAAAGGTCAACAAGGTCCCAATTATTGATGTAGGTCGTGTGCGACAGGTAGAAGTCCACACACTGCTGTCTTATTGTTTTGTCGTGCCGGAAGATTTCGACCAGGGTGAGCAGCGCTGCGAGACGCACCTCGTGGTATTCGCTTGTCACGCATTCCTCAAGGTCGTCGAAACTGGTCTGACGCCAGCATTGCTTCACGACTTCGCGGGTGACGGGGACTTTGATTCCGAGGAACTTGTCGCCTTCGCCATACTGACCGGGGCCCGTCTTGAAGAAACGCGCCAGGCCCGCGACCTGCGAGGGGTCCGCGTGCGACAACATCTGTGATAACAGTTCGCTCACTTCTTATTTTTCCAAATGAGCCAGGCGGCGGAGGCGGTGGCGATGGCAAGGGCCGAAACAATCAGCTCGAGCGGGACCATTCCGACGGATTTGGAGAGGACCACGGCGATGGCGTCGACCAGGGCGTGGATGAGGATGGCGAGCGGGAAGAGAAGCACCCACCTGCCGCCTCCGCGGACCGCCTTCCAGACGATAAGCGACAGTGAGACCTGCAGGACAAAGGCGGAGATGCGCTCCCAGAAACCGATGAGAAGGGACCCGGCCGTCTGCGCACCAATCTGCGCGAACTGCGCGAGCGCCTGCCCCTTCGCCTCTTCGGGCACGGTCGCGAGGAGCAGATCCTGATGTCCGCCGTTCATCATTATGGCAATAACCATATTCGAGACCATCGTCACGCCGAAGATCATCAGCATCTCGATTCCGCCGTGACCGAAGCCATACGCGACGCCGGTCAAGGCCTTCGAGGCGCGCTTACGCAGGAGCCATTTCATCGCCACGAAACGGCCGGTCTCCTCAAACACGCCCGCTGCGAGCCCGCCGTAGAGCGCAAAATACCAAGTATTCCCTATTATCGTCGCGCCGGCAGGGCTCTTCAGCACTATCTGGTGCATAACAGACTCCAGCCCGAGGGCGAAAACGATGAACACGCCTGCGCCGACCAGGATCGTCACGGGATTCACATTATACTTCTTTACCAGCCAGAATGCCAGAAGAAATGGGACGACTATGCCGACCACGGCACACACGCCCATCATTACCACAGTACCAGTAGCGACCATTATTTCCAACTTTTATAGGGATACTTCGAGAGCATCGAATTGTAATACCTCCTGTCTCCGGTGACCTCTTCGCCAAGCCAGGAAGGTTTTTCGAACGTATCATCCTCAGAACGCAGCTCGATCTCGGCCATCACCAGGCCGTCGTTGTCGCCGTGGAATTCGTCCACCTCCCACGTGTGCACCCCATCGCCCGCAGGCACCAGCCAGCGGGTTTTGTCTATCACGCCCGGTTCGCACAAAGCCATCAGCGCCTCCGCCTCCTCAACAGATATCTCCTTTTCCCACTCGAAACGCGAAAAACCTGAAGGGCCGTGCGCGGGCATCGTGTCAGCGGGGACGGGGATTGCACCGGAGGCTTCGTTTTCCGGTACAACCCCGTTCCCGCCCAAAGCCGGGCCCTTAATCGTCAAGTAGCCCTTATCGCCAAGGATGCGGACACGGACGGTGCGGCCCGAAGCGGAGCTGATATAGCCCTGCGTGATGCGCGAATGAGAAACGGCGAAGGGTTTGTACTCCCCCGCCACCAGAAACTTGCGTTCGATCTCCAAAGCCATGGTAGAACAAATATAACAATATAATTGCTATATTTGCGCCCTATAAGTTAACAAGAGAGTATATGAATTTGTTTTATTTGGTGCCGATTGCATCGATAATCGCGTTAGTGTTCGCGTACATCTTCTTCAAGCAGATGAAGAAGGAAGACGAAGGCACCCCGACTATGAAAGAGATCGCGCAGTATGTGCGCGAAGGGGCAATGGCCTATCTCAAGCAGCAGTACAAAGTAGTTATCATCGTTTTTATCATCCTGGCGCTCCTGTTCGCGTTCCTCGCCTACGGACTGCACATCCAGAACCCCTGGGTGCCGTTCGCTTTCCTCACCGGCGGTTTCTTCTCCGGTCTGGCGGGCTACGTGGGTATGCGCACAGCCACATATGCCTCGGCAAGGACGGCCAACGCCACCCAGCGCTCGCTGAACAGCGGCCTTAAGCTCGCGTTCCGCTCCGGCGCCGTGATGGGCCTGACCGTCGTCGGCCTCGGCCTTCTGGACATCAGCATCTGGTGGATCATCCTCAATGCGTTCGTCCACGAAGCCACGGAGGCCCAGACATTGGTAGTCATCACCACCACCATGCTGACCTTCGGCATGGGCGCATC
>JAFYIK010000143.1 GCA_017538685.1 Bacteroidales bacterium
CCCGCGAAGGCCACGACATACTTGCCGTCCAGGCCCTTGAACGCAATCACCTTGGATGCGCCGGTAATCTCATTGAAGGTCTTGTTGTTGAAGGTCTCGATTGCCGTTGTGGCAGCAGTCTCGATGGAAGATGCGGTGTAGCCCTTGGGAACCACCTTTACGTCGTCAACGATGGCGTATGCGCCTGCATCGCCCCAGCAACCCATGAACATATCTCCCCACTTGTCGCCCTGAGGCTGCACGAATTCATATTCATAGAGTGTCCAGTCTGCGCCTTCCACATAAGTCGAAGGACCGTTGATTTCGTTGCGGAAGCCGCTGAGATAACTGACAACACCATTGTACATATGAGGAGTTGTGCGCTTGATATAAGCGGAATACTGATAGGTGCGTCCCATCCTTAGACCAAGGGTCTGGGCAAGTTGGAGCCAAATGCCGGGAGAAGGGTTGTCGATCATGATGGCCTGGTTGCCTGTGTGGCCTTCAGCGACAGATGCCTCGTTGGGGAACTGCCAAGCGGTGAGCGCTTTGATGTTCTCGGGGTTGATATTCTCGAAACCACCGTCGGAAATCATATTGAAGTCTGCCCTATTGAAGCTGACTTTGTAGAGAGCCGCTCCGGCAACTGCGGTCGGGTTGGGGTTCTCCACATCTTCGCTCCACGCAAGGTTGTTAAGAGCGGCAAGTTCGAAGGCCTTTCCAGCCTCGATAGTGGCGGCTGCAGACACGGTCACGGTCGCGCGACGGCTGAGCTCGTCGGTCACGGTAATCTCATAACCCTTGCTGAGAGTCGCAGGGGCCACCACAGCATAGTACACACCGTCGAGAGGAGCCTGTGCGCTGAGAACGACCTTGGAAGAACCGGTAACCTCAGCTGCCGCGTTGGCGTCGAGGGTTATCTTTGCATCACCGGCGAGTAATTCTCCGCCCAGAGCATTTACCTCCACTGCAAGAATCTTCTGATCTGCGGGGACTGTCACCTTCAGGAGAGCGGTGACATACTTGAACGCCAACTTGTTGTCGGTGGTGTAAGCCACAGCGATTCCACCTGCGGGAGCACCGTTCTTAACTGCAGTCTGGTTCGCAGGAATGGTAGCGCTGGCCTTGCCGCCAAATCGGGCCGCGTTCTCAAGTGCAGGATAAACAGCAGCGTAACTGTCGGACTTGATGGCTTTTCCAGTGAATGTGGCGGTTGCTCCGTCACCTTCGGCTTTGAACTGGTTGCCGGTCTTGGTGTCGAAGACGGTGATAGCATCGCCCTTTGCAAATGCGGCGGCAGGACCGCCGGTGACAGCGGTGATAGTCGCCTCAAAACTCATGTCCTCGGCCACGGCGTTGGTGCCAGGGTCCTTAGGATCTTTTTCGCAAGCAAGCAGTGCTACTGCCGCGAGCGCCATGAAGAAAAATCTGAATGCTTTCATTTGTTTGATATTAAGTGTTATTGAAGAAATTATGCGTTTAGTTTTTCCTGCTTGCGGCAGAACACGGCCGCATAGTAGAAGATTACCGCGAAGGCTATCGCGGGGACTATATAAGCGAGCGCAATGCTTCCGGACTGGTCCGAAAGAATACCCTCAATTTGTGTGAGCACGCTCGCGCCGGCGATTGCCATAACCATTCCGGATCCGCCAAGTTTGGTATCATCTCCCAAGCCCTTGCAGCCCAGACCATAAATGGTGGGGAACATAAGCGAGAGGCATCCGCTGATGCACATAAGGCAGTAAACTCCGAAGAAACCGGTGCCGAAGACGGTGCCAAGGCAGAACGCGACTCCAAGGCCGGCAAGGATGGCAAGCAGACGGCGGGGATTAACCCATTTCATAAGGGCCGTGCACACAAATCTCATTATCACGAAGAGGATAAGGGCCATAATGTAGTATGTGGCTCCTGCCTGCTCTGCGGTACGGGGAAGAAGCACATCCAGACCAACTGCCTCGCAGACGTTGTAGAATCCGGCCGCGATGGGCTCGACCCCGCGAAGCGCAGAGATGATGGAGTCGGTCGAAGCGTCCGGGCCAAGCGAAGCGATAACTTCGTCGAAATGCAGGTTGTGCATCGCATAGCGTATGGTGTAGGACCATACTGCTATCTGAGCACCGATGTCGAAGAACTGGGCGACCACTCCCCAGACATAGTTCTTATTCTTCAGGAGGCGCTTGCCGGAGCCCTTAAGATCCATCGGCCCGCCTTCCTCCTTGAGGTTGGGCATCTTGGTGAAGAATATCGCAGCCAGTATGACAAGCATAATGACGCCCAGAATGATGTAGGTCGTCGTGACGGCGTTGAGTTCTCCCATCTGGATCGCTGCTAGGTCCGCCTCGCTCAGATTCGCCCTCTGCGATGCAGTAAGGGTGTTGAGTTGCGAAAGGATGAATATCTGGGAAATGACCACGCCAGTTATCGCGCCGAAGGGGTTGAACGACTGGGCGAAGTTCAGACGCCTGGTTGCCGTGTCCTCAGGCCCAAGGGCGAGGACATAGGAGTTCGTGGCCGTCTCAAGTATGGACAGACCTGCAAACAACACCAGAATGGCGAAAAGGAACATTATATAACCCAGGCCGTTGTTTCCCACCGCAATCTTCGATGCGGGATAGAATAGGAAAGTGCCCATTGAATAAAGGGCGAGGCCCAGCATAACTCCTCCTTTGTAGGAGTACTTCTTGATGAATATTGCACCCGGGATTGCAAAGCATCCGTAACCAAGAAGG
>JAFYIK010000144.1 GCA_017538685.1 Bacteroidales bacterium
CCGTTCCCTCCTATATTGAAGCGGTTCACCATCACGGTGCGGACGCCGCAATCGCGGATCAGTTCAAGCGTTTCCGAAACGCCGGGAGCGTTGACCTTCGTGATGACCAGCACCGCCACTCCAATACCTTGCCGGCAAGCGCGCCGCAGCGCATCCAAAGCCTTCTCCCAGGAACCGGGAACGCTAGTCAGATAATCGTGTATGGCAGGATCGGCGCTAAGAAGCGGAATCTGAATCGCGCCGACTCCGAGACTCACAAAATTCAGCAGTGCATCGTCCGTTAGAAGCGTGCCGTTAGTGAGAACATTCACGCGAGAACCCTTGAACCTGGCTTGAAGCACAAGGTCGTGGACATTATTCAAAAGAAGGGGCTCCCCTCCGGAAAAGGAAATGGTGCCTACAGAAGCCTGTGAGAGTAACTTTTTGAGCGTTCGCCGAGCGAGAGAGGGTTCCGGCGCGGGGATTGGACTGCTGCCATCCCTCCAATAGTTATAACAAAACCTGCAACACTGGTTGCAGGCTCCGGTCAGTTCGTAAACGAGATTGTCAATTCTCACCGTCAGTGATGATTATGTTGTAGTTAATTGACAATTCCATATCTTCTCCGAGTTGCTCGTCTTTTCCGAAGATCTGCGCCAGCGCTGCTCCCCGGTAAGTCTCATCAGCCGGTGCGAACACAAAGGAATGTTCAAAACAATCTCCACTTTCTGCATCGAAAGACTCAGTTTGCAGAACGTCTCCAGCTTTACTGTCGACAAATGTGCTGATGACCACACTGTATTTAGCGTATGTGGGGCCCTGTATCTGGACCTTCAGGGAGTCTCCCTTCGAAACGAGCCAGATTCCGTTTTCATCCTGCCTCGAAGAAACTATATGCGCATAGTCATTCACAATCGGTTCATAGCAGGTAACCTCCACATCGTAGCACGTTACCCCCGGATGAGGGACCTGCCCGCAGGATGCGACGGACAGCATCGCAGTGCAGGTAAGAAGCAAACCGCCGAGTTTGTACTTGGCCCTGAGAGCCTTTGCGTTTTTGCCGTTTGTAAGGAACACCCACGCGGAGACGGCCAGAAAGGCGATTCCTGCTGCAATGTAGATGAAAAGATACTTTGCTCTCATAGACCTCAAAGATACATTAAATACTTAATATAGATGCAATATTTTCTATCTTTGTTGTATGTCCATAGTCAAACACGCCTGGACGGCCGACGGGCCGCATATCACCTCACCTGAGTCTATGGTGGAGGCGATACGCCGTGCGGGCATCATCCCGTTTTTCGAGAACCCGATCAGAGGGTACTCGATCGAGGAGATGACCCCGCCGGAGTACTGGTTCGACGGCGAGGAGGACGAGCTCGGGCCGTGGGACTGGAAGATCGAGGCCGTCCGCAGCGGGGACATAGCCTACGGCAAATTCCTATGGGGCGGGAAGGCGGCATTCGCCACGCTCGAGTGCTACCGCGAACTCGTGAACTGGCGCCGTAGCCAACCGCGCTACCTCCCTGACGAGGCGGGGCAGAAAGTGCTGGCTTACCTCGACGCGTACGGCACCGTCAGCATCAAGGAAATCCGCCGGATGTTCGGGATTAAAAAGGCCGCCGCAGACAATCTGGTCCGCAAGATGCAGATGTGCACCAGACTGGTGACAGGCGACATCCAGCGCGTCTATCGCGGACCGGACCTGCACTACAACGGCTGGCAGACTTCATCGTTCTGCACCCCGGAAGCGCTGTTCGAGACGGAGGGCGAAAGTTTCGGCCCGTTCCACACCGACGCTTTCAAACTCGCAGTGCCGCATTCG
>JAFYIK010000145.1 GCA_017538685.1 Bacteroidales bacterium
GCTGTCCTTGGCACTCTCCGCCGCACATTTATCTTCGATGAGCAGGGTATCCTGATTCGTATCATCGAGAAGGTGGATACTAAGAACGCAGCCGGGCAAATCCTGGAAGGATAATGGAATTCCACTCTTACGGTAAAGCCGGTGCGCCGACCCTGCTGCTCATTCCCGGGCTCGGTGTATCACACGAGATTTTTCTCCCGCTCATCGAGCTGTTGAAAGACAGCTTTCAGATCACGGCTGTCGGCATTGACGGCTTCCTGATCGGAAAAGAATCCCGCTTCACCTCAGTCGATGACCAGGCTGAGCAGGCGATCGAATATGTCCGGCAGAATCTGGGCGGCCGTCTGAACGTTGCCTATGGCCTGTCGCTCGGCGGAAAGATTCTCTCCCGCATTCTCGAGCGCAACGAGATACGCATAGACCACGCGATCCTCGACGCTGCTCCGCTGCTGCCCTTGCCAGCGTGGTTGGTGGATCCGTTGAGATACTATCAGAGCGCCAATGTCTGGACCTGCTACCACTGGACGGGCCTATGGCGCCGGGTGTTCAATTCCCACTATTTCGACGTTCTGCTCGACGAATGCTGCAAGGTCTGGCCTTCCGGCAAAGGCGAGGCTGTCCGTGACGGCTACAAAGATGTGTACACGCATAAACTTGAATCGATCCACGGCGATCACATTGAATTCTGGTACGGCACCAAGGAAGCCTTTGTGGCCAAACCTCAAGTGGAACATCTGCTCTCCATTTACCCCTCAGCGAAAATAACAGTCTTTGACGGGATGAACCACGGACAACTCCTAGTCGACCGACCGGACGAAGTTGCCCGTCGGATAACAGAAACCATCTCTTTGCTGGGAACCGCGCCTAAATAACCTGTTTCGGCGCCCCAGCACATTATGAGTCTCGATCCGGCGCCATATTAGATTATTTTAGCGCCGGAAGGAGACGAAACCTCTCAATCGGCGTCAAAAGAGACAGAATCAGCGCCGGATTAGCTGAAAACGAGTTGCTAGGCGCCAAATAGCCGCTAAATGGCGCCGGAATGAGAGGAAACATCTCAATCGGCGCCTAATAATGAGAGAAAGGCGCCGGAAGGGCTGGAATTCGGGGAAAAATGCGTATATTGTTGGGACTAATGACCAAACGACACCGGGAAGCCCGAAAGAAACCGGAAACATAGAGGGAAAGCCACGGGGGTCGGATCGAACACGAAGGATGGACGAAGTAAAAGTAATCGAGATTAAGAAAAGCGTTTTCGAGGATAACGAAAAGGATGCGGCGAAGCTGCGCGCAGAACTCAAGGAAAGGGGAGTGTACCTCCTGAACCTGATGTCTTCGCCGGGAAGCGGTAAGACCACTACACTGATTCAGCTAATCAACAGACTGAAAGACCAAATCAGGATTGCAGTGATGGAGGCGGACATCGACTCAGATGTGGACGCAGTGAAAATCAAGGCCGCGACAGGAATAGAATCCATCCAGCTGCATACGGGCGGGATGTGCCACCTGGACGCCGAAATGACGAGGCAGGGGCTCCGGAACCTCAGCCTCGAGGACAAAGACCTGGTGATCCTGGAAAACGTCGGAAACCTGGTGTGCCCGGCGGAGTTCGACACCGGCGCCTGCAGGAACGCAATGATCCTGTCTGTCCCGGAAGGGCACGACAAGCCCCTCAAATACCCTCTGATGTTCTCGGTGTGCGATCTCGTGATAGTAAACAAGATAGACGTAATGCCGTACTTCGATTTCGACCTCGAAAAGTGCAGGCAATACGTGCATATGCGCAACCCCAAGGCAGAAGTAATCCCAATCTGCGCGAAAACCGGCGAAGGAATCGACAAAGTAGCAGACTGGATCCTGAAACAAATTAAAAACTGGAAATAATATGCCCGAAATGAGCACCAAGTTTGTCCCCAAGCACTTTGGCGACAAAAACCCCAACAAGAAGCTCCTCAAATTCGTCCGTCACGTCACAGACCGTGTTCCGGGAAAGATTAAGATGACCACGGAGGCTCCCGAGTACTGGGGCCTTGCCTGCATCTTCGAGGACGAAATGGATGCCGTGACCCGGGAGGCCGCGCTCGACCTGCTTCTCGATATGCTCCCGAAGGACTTCTTCAAGGTCCGCAAGCACCACACCTACCAGCTGCTTCACGAAATGAACTCGCAGAAGCACTACACAAAGGACGACGCGAGCTTCGACGATCTTCTGGACAAGCTCGCATACTTCGGTATGGTGGAGTACGACTACGGCGACAAATACACCAAGGACGGCCCCATCCCCGGCACGACCTACAACAGGGAAGACCGCATCTACTGGGTGCCGCTCTTCGTGCCCGGAAGCGCCGAGTACACGAATATGAACGTGGACCTGATGGACCGTCATCCTGAGCTCGCTATGTTCTTCGAGCGTATGACCTTCCTCCCGCTGGAGCACATAACCCCGCTCATTCCTATGGGCGGTTCGGGCGTGGGTATGCACGTCATCCCGGTGGAGAAAGCCATCTCTATGGAGAATCAGTCCATCGACATCGAGCATCTCTCGTACTGGCTCAAGCGCTACGAAGGCCATCTGGGAGTTGGAATCTGCTCCTGCCGCTACGGCCGCAAGAAGATGGACGAGGGCTGCGCGGACGACTACCGCGACTGGTGCATCGGAGTGGGCGATATGGCCGACTACTGCGCCGAGACGGGCCGTGGGCATTCGATAACCTACGACGAAGCTATGGCCATCCTCAAAAAGGCGGAGGACCACGGCTTTGTGCATCAGGTGACCAACATCGACGGCGAGGGCAAGATCTTCGCA
>JAFYIK010000146.1 GCA_017538685.1 Bacteroidales bacterium
GATACCGTGCTCCCGACCGAGATGGAGAACCTGAAACTCATCCCGTCGCACATTAACCTCGTCGGTGCCGAGATCGAGATAATCGACCTCCCCGGCCGAGACCATATCCTCCGCAAAGCCCTGGAGCCTATCAGGGACCAGTACGATTTCATCATCATCGACTGCGCCCCCTCGCTCGGCCTGATCACAGTCGGCTGCCTTACCGCGGCGGACAGCGTGATTATCCCCGTGCAGCCGGAGTTCTTCGCCCTCGAGGGCATAGGCAAGCTCCTGCAGACAATACGTCTCGTGCAGAACGGCAGCAACCCTCACCTTAATGTGGAAGGCTTCGTGATCACTATGTTCGACGGCAGGACCAAAGTCCACGCCCAGGTGGTGGCGCAGCTGCGCGATTACTTCAAGTCGATGGTTTTCAACACCATCATCCAGCGCAACATACGTCTTTCCGAAGCGCCCTCGTACGGCAAGCCCATCGTCCTTTACGATGTGGCCAGCACGGGCACTATGAATTATCTCAACCTCGCGAAGGAAGTTCTTGAACACAACAACCAGACTATATGAGCCAGCCACCAAGAGGCCTCGGAAAGGGGCTAAGCGCCATACTCGGAAATTTGCCGGACGCAGACCAACTCCGTAAGCCCGCGGTCGACAACGCCGCCGGAAACCCTGCAGCCCGCCCGGGCCACAGCGCCGCCGACGTGCTTATGGTCCCCCTCGGAGAGATAGAGCCGAATCCCTTCCAGCCGCGCCAGACCTTCGATATGGAGGAACTGGACGGCCTGGCCGCAAGCATAAAGACGCTCGGGCTGATCTCCCCCATCACCGTCCGCCGTCTGGCCGCAGACAAATATCAGATAATCAGCGGCGAGCGCCGTTTCAGGGCCTGCCAGATGGCCGGTCTGACCGCAATCCCCGCTTATGTCCGCGAGGCCGACGATCAGGGTATGCTGGAGATGGCTATCGTGGAGAACATCCAGAGGGCGAACCTGGATCCTATCGAGGTGGCCCTCAGCTATCAGCGCCTGATGGACGAATGCGACCTGACGCAGGAAGCAATGGCCGAGAGGCTCGGCAAGAGCCGCTCTTCGGTGGCGAACCAGCTCAGGCTCCTGAAGCTCCCCGTGAAGGTGCAGCACGACCTTAAGGTTGGTCAGATCACGGTGGGCCACGCGAAGGTTCTGCTTGGAGTCGAAGACCCTGATCTTCAAGTCAAGCTTTGCGACCTCGTTATCAAGAACGGCCTCAACGTACGCCAGCTGGAGCAGAAAGTGGGCGCGATTCTCGCCGCCGGCTCCGGAAGCGGTACGGTTTCTGCTAAGAAGAATGTGGGAGAGGTGCCCCAGGTGCACAAAGATCTCTGCCGCGAGGTGGCGAAATACTTCAAGGGCGAGATCAGCATCAGGCGCAGGCCGAACGGCAAGGGCTCGCTCACCATTAACTTTTCATCCGATTCGGAAATTGGCGGCTTCCTTGATGCTCTCAAGAAGTAGGACATATATCCTTGTTTTGCTGGCGGCGCTTCTAGTGCCGTCCACCCTTTGCCGCGCCCAGTTCAAGACGGAGGCGTTCTCGCAGAGTTTCAACGACGACACCGCGGCCTCCGCGGACAGCACGGACAAGATATTCTCGGTCAAGGACTACTGGAGAGGCCTCACGCACAAGCAGGAGACGGATCTGTTCACTATGTTCGAAGGCTCTATGGTCCTCGCCGGCGGTCTTCAGATCTACAATAAGGATTACTGGAAACTGCCTGTCGTCTACGGCGGACTCGCTGCCGGAATAGGCGGAGGACTGTATTACAAGAATCAGGGAGATCCGAACTACAAATACTGGTTCTACGGCGCCGGACTCGTCTACTGGGGCGCGCTGATGGACGGCGTCCTATCCTACAAACCGGACGACTACCCTTCCCCTGCGAAAGCCACCTTCTACTCTATGCTCGTTCCCGGCCTCGGCCAGATCTACAACCACGAAGTGTGGAAACTCCCTGTCTACTGGGGCATTATGCTCGGCGGCTTGAACTACCACCTTATGTTCAAGAAGAATTACGAGCGCTTCCGCTCCATCTACAACGCCGAAGACACGACCTGGTACTCGATGGAGACATCCAAGTACTACAAAAACATCTACCGCCGTTACCGCGACTACGGAACCCTCGTGATCGCCCTCGGCTACGTCCTCCAGATCATCGACGCCAACGTCTTCGCTTATATGCACAACTTCGAAGTCACCGAAGACCTCGCGATCGACGTCAGCCCGACCGTCATCTGCCCCGGCGTACCAGGACAGAGCTGACAAGTTTATCCGTCTTGACGGCAATCTGACTTTCGGAGCAGGCAGCGAGGGCGAGGATGTGCTCCATATCATGAACGATTACGGTCTCGTTCCTCAGTCTGTGCAACCTGGCACAAACTATGGCACCGAGCTTCCGGTCCACAACGAGCTTGACGCCGCAGCAGCGGCTTATATCAAGGCTATCGTCAAGAATCCTAACAGAAAGCTTTCCACTGCATGGAAAAGAGGATTCAAGGGTATCATGGATGCTTATCTCGGCGAGTGCCCGGAGACTTTTGAATATAACGGAAAGACTTATACTCCAGCAACATACAGGGATTCGTACAAGCTCAAAGCTGACGATTATGTCACCCTGACTTCTTTCACTCACCATCCATTCTACACCAAATTCGCCATTGAAATGTGAGACAACTGGAGATACGACCAGGCATACAATGTTCCTATCGACGAGTTGATGGATGTTCTCTATTATGCTCTTGAGCATGGATATACCGCAACATGGGGCGGAGATGTCAGCGAGACCGGATTCACCCGCGACGGTGTCGGACTCATGCTTGACGCCAATGCTGCCACTTCTGGTTCTGACCAGGAGAGATGGGTAGGCAAGACCGAAGAGGACAAGGAAGCAAAA
>JAFYIK010000147.1 GCA_017538685.1 Bacteroidales bacterium
ATCTGAGCGCCTTAAAGGTAGGAACACGTATCATCATAGTCCCCGGCTTCCAATTCCGCCTCGTGGACGTGCTGGTGACGAATTTCCACCAGCCCGAAAGCACCCTCATCCTTCTCGTCTCCGCCTTCGTCAACGGCTACTGGCGCACCATATACGACTACGCCCTCGCGCACGATTACCGCTTCCTCTCTTACGGAGACAGTTCGTTGCTGTTCAGGGCATAAAAAAATCCGGCCGACCGGCCGGATATTTTAATTCCTATATCTCTGTCCGAACTGCATACTAACTCCGAAGTTGAGTTTGCAGCGGAAAGGATCGATGGGAACAGGAATTCCTTCGTAGGTAGGAATCTGCACTCCCTCGATGGGGATGATACCGACGCGGTCTGCGTAGGTGTCCAGTCCGACATAGGCATTGAGGAAGAGCAGGGTGACGCTGGCGGCGACGCCGAGCACCTTGCCCTGGGTGTTCTGTCCGTAGTTCGCGGTGACGCTGATAAAGCGCAGGGGCGACACGGTAAGACCGGCGCGGGCATCCCAGTAGGGCGCGATATCGTCGAAGTGATAGACGCCGTTGGCACCCACGGAGATGAAGCTGAGCACGGGCAGGCGCAGCCTTGCACCGAGGTTGGCGGTGAAGGCGAGCCTTTCGAACGCGCTCTCTTCCAGGCCTTCCATCACCTGCAGGTTGGCTATATCCATAAAGTCTTCTCCTACCTTCTCCCACTCCTTGTCGTAGTCGGTATCTCCGCCTATGTGTCCGAGGCCGTTGAAGGTGAACTGGTCGGTGGCCTTAGCGATGGAATTATACTTCCAGAAGATGCCGCCGAGGTCGTTCACACCGCCGCTGATGGCCAGGCTCTCGAAAGGAGTCCACCTGAAACCGATATCCACGGCGCCGCCATAGCCGGCAGGGCCGATCTTGGTCTGGTCATATCCGACCTGGAGCTTGCCCTGCTCGTCGTTGTAGAGCTGGCCGCCCCCCAGGGCGAGCCTGCCGCGGCCCTCGATGTCGGTGGAGAGTATGCCGTTGTTCACATACACGTCGGCTTTGTCGAAGCGGATGTCCGCGTTCGCGAGGCCGATGAGTCCCTTCACCCTGAAACCGACCGTGAGGTTGCCGTCCGCAGGCCTCTTGGCCACTCCGATGGCGACCTCGGCGTAGAGCTTGCCGCTGAGGAACAGCTGGCTGAGATCGTACGGGGTGTCGGAATTACCTTCCTTGAGGAACCTGAACAGGTCGCCGGGCAGGGAAGTGCCCACTTCGCTGCGGAGATTGATCTCGAAGGAATTGAATGCGTTCTCCTTGCGCTTACCGGTGCTGAGGATGTTCACGTTGGCATCCACGGCGAACGGGTTGTCTTTGCCGAGGTGAGTCATCATCTCGTCGGTGGAGACGCTGGGATGCAGGAAGGTCACAAGACCGTCGCCAGCGGCATTGGGATAGATCAGCGAGCTGATGCCGAGGCCGCTGCTGATGCCCACCTCCACGTTGCCCGTACCAAGGCCGAAGAAGCTCTTTTCGCTCATAATGGCGGGGTTCAGCCTATAGGAGTAATTGTAGTTGTCGAGGAAGAATCCGCTCTGGAACTTGTCCTGAGCACTTGCACGTACTGAGAAGAGGCTTGAAGCCACAGTCAGAATCGAAACGATGGTAAGTATCTTTTTCATATCCGTGTAAGTTTATTCGTTTTCTTCACCTTCTCCGAAAAGGGCGTTGCCGTCCAGATGAATGCCGTTGGGCAGCACCAGATGCAGATCGGTAAGGACGATGTAATCGTCTCCCTTGAGGACTTCGCCGTTAGTGTGCACGCTGATGCTGAGCAGCATATGGGTCATATCCGCAAGCGCAGCATTGTTCTTCTCCGCTCCGATGACGACGTTGATCTGTCCGTCTTCGCCGGGGGCGGGGAGCTGGATGACGCAGGGGCTGTTCAGAGGAAGCGCGGTGTACACGCCTGTCTGTTCGTTCAGGGACATAAAGCTGATTTCGAGGTCCGCGGACACCGGGATGGTGTTGGTGACCTTCGCAGAAATGCCTATCGAAGACTCCTGGAGGACGGCGGCTACCTGCTTTCCGGTGTCGGCGCCGAGTTCAAGGGTGTCTGCGAAATTGATCAGGGTTCCGGCTCCGAAGGTAAGAGGCATACTCAGATCTATGCCCACCTCCATACCATATTCCGCCGCGGGTTCGATGTAGCACCAGGCGGTCTTGTCGGCCACGATGCTGGTGGCGAATTCGATGCTGTCCGCAGCTTCCATCAACAGATCGTTCAAAGAGACCGATTTGTGTGAGGTCTTCTCTTCATAGACGGCGGGATCGAGGCTGTAAGGCACCTCGAAATCGAGTATCGCAGCCGTGGTTGCCGAGCCCTTGGCCTTGATGTCGGCCGAGCCTGAAAGAGGAAGGGCCATATTGGTCTTCACGGTCAGATCGACCGATGCGTCGGGAAGTTTGATGGTCGCGTCTTCGAAGGCCGTAGGGAGTGCGAAGAACGCAGATGTGAAGGACTGCTGAATCTGGTAGTCTATCTTCGTCTGGAGGCTGTGGATCGCGATCTGGCCGTTGGCATCGGCGACCGAAACACCGATGGTTCCGCTCACCGTCTGGCCCATTTCGCCAAGGTTCACGACCACATTCTCACCGGCGACGGAGCCCTGGACCACTATCTGGTCGGAAAGTTTGCCGCCGTTCTCGCGCAGTGCGACGAAATCCACTCCGGAGAGGTCGAATTTACCGATCTTGGTCTCGCGTACGAAAGGCTGGTTCTTCTTGATCTTGCCCTTGAGCTCGATCGATGCGGGATCGAAGAAAGCCGGAAGGGTGACCGTGGCGTCCATATCGTACTCCTGGGTGTCCTGGCCGGGCAGGTCGGTGAATAGGAGCTCGATAGTGGTGTACACGTCATCGAGAACGACCTCGCCCACACCGACCAGCATTTCGGGAAGGGTGGAGCCGTCCAGAAGGTCGAAGTTCACCGTCTTGTCGATGTCGTAATGGATGTCGGGGATGGAATATTCGCCCTGGAGTGCGGGAGGAACGACCGTGAGGAGATCACCGAGGTCGAAGCCTTCCAGTGTGTAAACGACGTTCTCATTGAAGCTCACGGCATCCAGGCTGATCACATTGTCAAGTCCGATTCCGTCAATCTGCCCGCCGAGGTCGACTTCCTCCGAGTAAGTGAGGTAATAACTGCCGTCCGGGGCCTGCTTGATGAAATCGGAGGTGTCTATTCCGATGGATTTCATCAGGGAATCGACTCTGAACACCGCCGTACTGTCCGCGACCTTCAGCTCGATGCCGTTCTGGAACAGGGTGACTTCTTTGTCGATGTTCTGGAGATTTTCCAGGGTGTAGACCGGGTCAACCTCACATCCGGAAAAAGTCAGGGCAAGCGCCGCGAATGCGGCCGCCCCTAAATGTCTCGAGAATTTTTTCATCCGGTTATTGATTATTTGTTGTTTATTTCCAGTTAATTAGATGCAATCCGCGCCTAAAACGTTCGACGCCTTATCATAAGAAAACGGTTGTGGATTTTGCTCATCTTCCTCGATGCTATCATCTCAGCTGCCAGGCGTCCGATTTCCGGGAAGTCGGTAGAAACCGTGGTCAGACCGCCCAGAATCAGTTCGTTCATAGGATACTCGTTGTATGAGATGATGAAGACTCCCTTGCCCAGTTCGAGTCCGCTTTCCTGGATTTTCTTGGCGAGATCCACCAGTCCGGCGTCGAGCTGGGAGTTAAGGATGAGGAATGCGTCTCCGGCCTCGATGTCGTCGGGCACGCCGTTAAGGAATTCGACGGGGATATGCTTTTCCGACGTGAAGCGCTCCACTCCCACGCGTATCTTGTCGCCGTAGAGCGACATAGGGAGAGTGATTACCCTCAGGCGCTTTGCCGCGGAATTTTCGAAGTTGTGGCTGAGACCCTCGCGGATGTCGTTCTCGAAGTCCTGGTAGATGGCGCCGAAATTGCCCCTGAGTCCCGGCTGGAGGTGGTCGATAAGCAGGAGCTTGCGCACAGGCACCCTCTCTAGAAGTTTTACCACCCTCTTCTGGGTTTCCTCGTCGGTGGGGAAGTGGGGCGCGATGGCGTAGTAGTCGAAGGTGTCCAGATGAGTGTCCAGGAAGTACTCCAGGAGGTCCGGATTCTGGTCGTGGCTGAGGATGGTAATCTCCGTACCGGTGGGCAGATTGGCCGCGAACGCATCGAAGGCTATCTGCTTGTAGACGGAGAACTTGTCGAACACCACGAGTATGCGCGTGCGGGCGCCACCGGTCGAGATGTCCTTCACGTAGAAGCCCTTTCCGTGCCTGGGTTCGATTATGTCTTTCTCCACCAGGATGCCGTAGGCTTTCTTCACCGTCTCCCTGGAGATGCGGTGACGGTCGGCAAGCACGTTCATCGAAGGCAGCTGCTCTCCGGGGGTGAGGGATCCGTCCCTGACGCCCCTTTCCACCTGCTCCACTATCTGCTTGTAGATAGAGTGCTTCGCCCGGCTGTTGATTCTGAATTCCATATGGTAAACTGTTTATTCTTCTGTGGGTATTCCTGTGGGGTCTTCAAGCCCTGCGGCCTTGTATGCCTCGAAGGTGCGGTAGCCGCTTCGGGCGAGGTTGGTCTCCGTGCGGAGGTCGAAGGTGTTGTAGCCCATCGCGCGCAGCACGTCCTGCATAGCCAGGGCCCTCTTCCTGAAGCCGTCGGGATCCTTGCTTCCCGCGGGGCTCCATCCGGTCTCCGCTATCGCGAACGCGCGGGGCCAGAGCATATATTCGGCGTGCTCGCAGGTGGGGATCCACTCGCACCACAGGTTGGCCTGAAGGCCCAGCACGAGCGACTCGTCCATCCCGGGCGCCACAGGCTCGTAGGAGTAGACGTGGCGCAGCGAGGTGAGTTCCCCCACAGCCCGCGGCTCCTTGCGGATAAGGTCCTGATAATAGTCGAAATAGACGTGGCTGTTGGGCGACATCACCACCTTGTGGCCGGCGGCGGTGGCTTTCTGGCCCCCGCTGATGCCCCTCCAGCTCTGCACGACCGCTTCCTCTGGCACGCCCGTCTCCAGGATCTCGTCCCAGCCGATTATATGGCGGCCCTTGCTGCGCACGAATTCGTCGATACGGCGGACCAGGTAGCCCTGAAGCTGCCCGACCTCCGTGTATCCCTCGCGCTCCATAAGCGCGCGACAGTTCACGCATCTGGGCCATACGGCCATCGAGGCTTCGTCGCCGCCTATGTGGATGTACTCGCCCGGGAAGATGTCCATAACCTCGCTGAGCACCGCCTCAAGCAGCTCGTAGGTCTCTTCGGAGCCGGGGCAGAGGTCCCAGCCGCCCTTGAAGCGGGTGCCGTCCTCCA
>JAFYIK010000148.1 GCA_017538685.1 Bacteroidales bacterium
CCAGGGGAGGTTCCAGATGACGTCCGCGGGGGAGAGCGAAGGGCCATAGCGGACCTTGCCCCTGCGGGCTATGGCGAAGCCCAGGCCGGTGCCCAGCGTCACCAGCGCGGTGTTGCTGGCGCTCTGCACGCCCCTGATCGCCCCTTCGAGCACGGCGCACACGTCGTGGATGAAGCGCACGTCCGCCGTTTCCGGCAGCCCCGCCAGCTCGCGGAAGCTCTCACCCTTCACCGCAGCGAACTTGTGCTCCGCCCTGAAGATCCCGTTCCGGTAGTCGAACGGTCCCGGAATCGCAACGCCGATGCGCTCTCCACTATCCTTAAAGGCTTCGCGCAGGGCGGCTGCTATGCCTTCCCTCGGGCCGGCGCTGGGGATCGGGATCTGCCTTCCGTCGGCGCATTTGATAAATGTCCCTCCTATGTCAAGCAGGGTCGTTCTCATATCCGTCGCGCAGGCAGGTTTTGTGGACGCGGATGGGTTCCTTGCCCAGATTTTCAATGACGTACTTGCCCATCGAGGCGGGCACGCAGGCTATCTCCATAAAGTCGAGGTCGAAATAGTGCTCCGGATGCTCGACGCTGCGGATGCGGATGCGGTCGCCGTCCACGAGGGTCAGGACGTGGAACTTCTCGCCCTTCGTGTCCTGCTCGCAGCGGCTTTCGAATTCGAGGCGGCGCAGCGAAATGTACATCTGGGGATTCTCGCCGAGGATGTATTCCTGCCAGCCTTCGCCCTCTTTGTCGAGGCGGGGGGCCTGGACTATGTATTCGGGGCTGTCCGGGTCGTGGATCACGCTGTGGCGGCGGTCCTGGCGGACGTTCAGCTCGCCCAGATGAGTGTGGATAGGGCGCTGCTTGCCGTCGAAATCGAGGCGGAGGTAGTCGTACATCTTATATGTGTACGAGCCTATCGTCAGCGAGCCTATCTCCAGGATGACCTGGTTGCGGCCGCTGGAGTGGATCGTGCCGGCGGGCAGCATTACCTGCAGGCCGGGCTTGGACTCTTCGTAACTGACGTACTTCATATAGTCGCAGGGCTTGTGCTCAGTGTCCGCGGCTTCGATCTCCTTGAAGAAAGCCGGGATGTCCGCATCGTCGCGGAAACCTATGAAGGTCTTGGCTTCGTGGCCGGTGATCACGACGTAGTAGCTTTCGTCCTGGCGGCCGAATTCGTTGTAGTTCTCCACATTGAAGGCACCTCCCGAGTGGCACTGGATGCTCATATTGCCCGTGCTGTGGTAGGAGTCGTCCCAGTTGAAGCGGATGGGGAAGTAGCCTTTGTACTTGCGGACGCACTTTTCGCCCATCAGGCTGATGCCTTCCTTATGCACGAACGAGCAGTAGTTGATGTCCAGCATCTCGCCGCCGGCTTCCACCTGGACGCTGACCTCCATAGGAATGAAGTCGAAAACCCACGCTGCGTTGCGCAACTTCTCGGGAAGATGACGGAGTTTTTTCATATATGAGCCACCCCAGACTCCCTCGAGATAACAGGGCTTAGCCCTGAAGGGATACTTTACCAACTGCGCGCAAATGTCTGCAAATGAGGTGAATGGCATCAACTGAAGCTTCGCGCGGTCGTTGTCGAGGACGTACCAGTCGAGAGCGTTTTCGGCGAAGAGTTGCTTACGGAGCTGCACCGCGTTTTCGAAGTCGCAGTAGTAGCAGCGGCGTATGGTGCGGTTGATTATTCCCGTGTGTTCCTTGCCGAGATTGGCGTACTCGCCGCCGCGGATGCGGAGCATAGTGTTCATCGGGGTGACGTCGAACCAGACCTTCAGATCGTAAAGTGCCCTGAGGCTCTTGCGCAGGCAGCCGTAGCCGTAGACAGCCACGATCTTGCCCGGGGCTTTCCTGGCCGGCAGTTCTTTGGTGAATGCCGCCTCTTTCGCCTGGTCTGTCAGACCTTCGTAACCTCCGTGGTAGACCTTGCCGTAGAGAAGGGTGGGATCTATCTTCTTGTCCCAGATAAGCATAGGATCGATTATCGCGTCGATTTCCGGACCGCTCTTGAAGGTCTTCTCTGCATCCACCGCCTCGAATTCAAGGCCAAGGAGGTCGCATTCGCGCGCCATCAGGCTGATGAAAAGGTCCCACTTCGCGGTGGTGTAACCGTCCAGGGCCACAATCACGCCTTCTTTCTTCGCCTTTTCGGCTATTCCCTTTACGAATTGCTTCACCACGTTCGGAGTTCCTCCCGCGATGATGGATTCGATGGTATTCTTGCTGAGTTCCGGCCTGTTCACGGCCTTCTGGTCGTGAAACGGGAACGGATTATACATAAAACTCATATTATCTTCCTTGCGCGTGCATACCCTCATTGATTTAGAGTAGGGTATGCGCGTTTTGTGCCTTTTTTGCACATACCCTCGGTGTTTTTGGGTAGGGTATGCACGGTGAGGCGGTTACCTTATATCGTAATATTCAAAATTCATTATTTCAGCGAGTGCTGCGAGCTGGGGGCGCCAGTCGCCGTCGACTATTGCGTAGTGCTGGGTGACACCAATCTTAAGTACTCTTTCGAAGAGCTCCTTGACGGGGACTTCGGGCTTGAAGATGGTGTGAGAATAAGTCGCCAGCAGGTGCTTCTTGTCGCTCTGCGGGGTGTCTTTCTCGGAGAGGCTCTCGGCCATAAAGGTGACGAGCTTGTATTTGCCGTCCTCCTCATAAAGGCCGCATACGGTCTTCCTTCCCGGGCTGATGCGGTACCACGCGAACGGGGCTCCAGCATACTTCCAGGAAGTCTTGGCGAAACGCACGTCGCGCGAGATCACCACGTTCTGCTGCCAATCGGGGTCGTTGTGGTCGTTCGGACCGGCGTGGCCTCCGGCGAAGGTGCCGAAGTCGTCCTCGATATGGAAGGGCTCGATGAAGTTCACGTTCTTTCCGCTGAGAAGCTTCAGGATATATGTGGCGAGGCCGGCGCCTATGTCGGCTTCGGGTACGAGTACGCTGACGTTTTCGTTGAACCACTGCGGATAGAAGCCGGCACGGCAGCCGGCCGTGCGGAACGTGGCCAGGTCGATGTCGTTATACACATAGCAGTCGATGCCGTTCTTCTCAGCCATCTTTTTGATGGCGAGGGTGGCCTTGAGGCAGCCGATGAGCTTGTCCCACTCCACGTCCGGCATCATCTTGTATTTCGAAGTGAGTTCTTTAGCGTAGGCGTTGACCTCATCGTCGGAAAGGTTCTCGATCTCGATACCGTAGTCGGAATAGGGGAGATAGCGGATCTCGGGGCCTATCTTTGTGAAGAGGTCGTAGTTGTCGAAATACGTGCTCCACATAGCCTCGTTCATATTTGCCATAAGGCCCACGGTCGAATTGCGGAGTATGCTGCGGGTGCGGGCGGCCTGCGAGAAGATGCGGACCTGCTCCGTGATTTCCTCGCGGGTGCCGAGCACGGTGCGGACGTTCTTTCGGGGAACGCGCCTGATGCTTCCGGAGCCTTCCAGCGAGCCCACGAGGGTGCCTGCGCAGAGGTAATCCACGAAGTCGTCCTCATCGAGAGTGGTCTCGAAAGTCATACGCGGCTTTGCCACATTGCAGAAGATGATGGGCATCTCGGGGCAGTCGCGCAGGAAATGCAGCCAGGCGAAATCCTCGCTCCAGGAAAGGAATTCGGCATAGACGAAGTCCACACTCTGGTCGAAGAACAGTTTGAGCGCCTTCTCGGCGTCCTCGCGCTCGTAGACTATGCCGGGGTCTACAAGGTCCAGGAAATCCATCGTGGCCTTGATCTCCCTGACGACTTTGTCTTTGCGCTCACCATAGGTGCCGCGTTTCGGACCGCTCAGGTTCTTGAAACGCGGAGAGGCAATCAGGAGCAGGCCAGCCCTGGCCCTCCTGCTTTTGTCGGTTTTAGTCATTGTGTTGTATTTTGATTTTTGCGTTGTCTTTGTTGTAATGCTTCCAGCTCACCCAGAGGCAGGCGAGTCCGCAGACCAGCCACACCGCGCCGAGGATGGGGAAGGTGGCGTTAAGGCTGCCGGTAGCCTGCTTGATAAGCGCCAGCACATAAGGCGCGGTTGCGCCCACGGCGAAGCCGGTCATAATCATCGCGCTGGAGCAGCTTGCGTGAAGGTGCTCGGGCGTGACGTCGTAGAGTGCGGCGTAGATGTTCGCATCGAAAAAGGCCCTGAAGAAGCCCCAGCCTGCGAAGCAGAGGTAGAGCAGCCAGATGCTGGAGGCAGTGCCCATAAACGGCAGGAAGGCCGCTCCGAGGATAAGGCCCACGCCCTGGATTATCATACGCTTGCGCGGGTCCTTCGCGGCCCACTTGTCCGAAAGGGTGCCGGCCAGCAGCACGCCCACGAAAGCTGCCACATAAGTCCACAGCATCGAATTGAGCCCCGCCTGCGCGCCCGTCTGCCCGAAGTTCTCCTGCAGGAAGGTCGGGACCCAGGTCATATAGCCGGTGATCACGAATATGAATCCGCAGAAGCCGAGAGTCACCATCAGCGCGGTCGGGGTCGTAAAGACGGTTTTAAATCCGTCCCAAATCGATACCTTGTTCACTTTGGCTTCGGGGCGCGGGAGGTCCTTAAGCCTCCAGGCCATGACGGCGGCCCAGAGGACTCCGGCGCCGCCGAAGATGTAGAAGGCATACTGCCATCCGAGGTGGTCTCCGATGTAGCCCGCCAGCCATCCTGCGAGGATCACCCCCACATAGTACGAGGTCTGGTGTATGCTCATCGCCCGGGCGCGGGTATCGGTGTGATACTGCCCGAGCAGGGAATAGTTGGCCGGCCCGAAGAAGGCTTCGCCGCCGCCAGTGGCGATACTGCGGGTGAGTATCAGCAGGAAAACGCCGTTCGCAAGGCCCGTGAACATAGTCGCGACGCTCCAGAACAGGATGCTGAGGGTGGTGACCCATTTGCGTGAGAACTTGTCGCCTACCCAGCCTCCGACGGGCACCATAGCCGCATAGAAGAGGTTGAAGAAAACGGCGATAAGACTGACGGAAGTGTCTGTGAGCGAGAGGCTGTCCCTGATCTGGGGCAGCACGGAGTTGAAGACCTGACGGTCGCCCTGGTTGAGCAAATAAGCTACCCAGAGGAGCGCGAGAACTTCCCATTTATACCACTTGGGTGACGGTTTCATCTATCAGTTAGTGTGTTAGACTGTGGTGTACTTTGGTGCAAAGTTAATAATATATGTGTATAAAGCAAGAATATTTTTATATTTGTGTGTGCACAATTTATACACATCAAAACTGACCCTCGTCCTCCATCATCCGGAGGATGGATTTTACCAGGGGACCCGCTTCGACCGCAGCGGTGTTTTTGCTTCCTTACTATTTGACGGCCAGGAACTTGCGGGGCGCTGGTTCGAGCGCTACGATCCGCTCTCCCACGACGCCGTCTGCGGCCCTGCCGAAGAATTCACGATGCTGCCCGGACCCGGGCCGGGACTGATGCTCAAAACGGGCGTCGGCCTGCTGAAAGACGACGGTGCGCCCTACGACCGTTTCAAGCTCTATGAAATCGCCGACGCAGGGAAGTGGAGCGTGGAAGAAACCGCCGGCGCCGTCCGTTTCCGTCACCTCCTGGAAGGGGAGTACGACTACCTCAAGGAGATAGTCCTCACGGGGGAGTCTTCCTTCGAAATCCGCCATACTCTGAATGCCTTCAAACCCATCGAGACCGAGGTCTACAACCATAATTTCTTCACTATGGGCAAGGAACTGGTAGGGGAGTCGAGGCGCATAGAACTGCCATTCGCCCCGGTCGGTCCCGGAGGAATGACCTACGCCGTGAAGATAAGCGACGGTCCGCTGCAAGTCAGCATCAGCGCCGACGTCCCGGTCGTCCGGACTCTTCTCTGGGCAAACCAGCGCGTCGCCTGCCCGGAACCCTACAACAAAGTGAAAGCTTATCCCGACAAGCCTTTCACCTGGACCTTGAATTATAAATTCGATAAATAATGAAAAGATTGTTTGTATTCGCGGCGGCCGCATTCGCATTGGCGGCCTGCTGCCCGAAAAACGCGACTCCCGCGTACCTGGACCCTTCCAAACCGCTCGAGACACGTGTGAGCGATGCCCTGAGCCGTATGACCCTCGAAGAAAAGGTGGCGATGACCCACGCCCAGTCCAAGTTCTCCAGCGCCGGAGTCCCGCGTCTCGGCATCCCCGAGCTCTGGCACACCGACGGCCCGCACGGCATACGTCCGGAGGTGCTCTGGGACGAATGGGACCAGGCCGGATGGACCAACGACTCCTGCACGGCCTTCCCGGCGCTTATCAACCTAGCCGCCACCTGGGACCGCGACCTCTCAAGGCTCTACGGCGACTGCATAGGGCAGGAAGCGCGCTACCGCGAAAAGGACATCCTGCTCGGCCCGGGCATCAATATGGGCCGCACCCCGCTCAACGGCCGCACGTTCGAGTATATGGGCGAGGACCCGTATCTGGCCGGCCAGCTCGTGGTGCCCTATGTTCAGGGCGTGCAGAGCAACGGAGTTGCCGCGTGCGTGAAGCACTTCGCCGTGAACAATCAGGAAACGCGCCGCACCGCCACCAACTCGGTGGTGGACGACCGCACCCTCTATGAAATCTACCTGCCCGCGTTCAAGGCGGCTGTCGTGGACGGCGGAGCCTGGGCGATAATGGGCTCCTACAACCTCTGGAACGGCCAGTTCAACTGCCACAACAAGCGCCTTCTCTGCGACATCCTCAAGGGAGAATGGGGCTTCGACGGCGTGGTTATCAGCGACTGGGGCGGCTGCCGCGACGACGACGAAGCTGCGGCCAACGGCCTTGACATCGAGATGGGCACCTGGACCAACGGCCTGCGCGGCGCGGCGTCCGACGCCTACTCGAACTACCACCTCGCGCGTCCTTACCTGGAGCGTCTCCGCGACGGCCGCGCCACCGAAGAAGGCCTCGACGACAAAGCTTCGCGCATCCTCCGCACGGTCTTCCGCACCTCGATGAGCCCCGAGCAGCACTTCGGCAGCTTCACTTCGCCCGAGCATTTCGCCGCGGCCCGCAAGATCGCAGCCGAGGGTATCGTCCTTCTGAAAAACGACGGCGTGCTGCCTCTGAACGTCATTTCCGACCCCGATCGGGAATCCCTTCCCAAGATCCTGGTGGTAGGCGAGAACGCCTATAAAATGATGGTAGTGGGCGGCGGTTCGTCCAACCTTAAGACCAAGTACGAAGTAATCCCTCTGGACGCCCTCCGCGAGGCCTTCGCCGGCAAGGCGGACGTGGTCTGGGAGCGCGGTTACGTGGGTGATGTCACCACAGACTATAATAAGGTGGTCACCGGCCAGGACCTCAGCGAAAAACGCAGCGCCGCGCAGCTCACAGCCGATGCGCTTGCGGCGGGAAAGGATGCGGACGTAATAATCTTCATCGGCGGACTTAACAAGAGCAACAACCAGGACAATGAAGGTACCGACAGGGAAGACATTGTGCTCCCTTACGGCCAGAACGAGCTTATCGAGGCCCTCGCAGGGCTTGGAAGGCCTATGGCGGTGGTCAACATCTCCGGATCGCCCGTGGCTATGCCGTGGGCCGACAAGGTAGGTGCGATCGTGCAGGGCTGGTACGGCGGGTCCGAGAGCGGACACGCCCTTGCAGACGTGCTCACAGGCGCCGTCAACCCTTCCGGAAAGCTTCCGTTCACGATGCCTAAGTCATTGAAAGACGGACCTTTACAGACCGAACGCCAATATCCTGGAATTCGTGAGGAAGGCAAGCTCTGGTGGCAGGAATACTACGACGAAGGCGTGTTTATCGGTTATCGCTGGTACGACACTCAGAACATCCCGGTGGACTTCGCATTCGGCCACGGCCTGAGCTATACGACCTTCGAAATCGGCAATGCAAGCGTGAAGCGCAGCGGCGCGGGCTGGAAAGTGAGCGTCACGGTCAGGAACACGGGCAAGCTCGCCGGCGCAGAAGTCGTGCAGCTTTATGTCAGCGACACTGAAGCATCGGTAGCCCGTCCGGCAAAAGAGCTCAAAGGATTCGAAAAAATCTACCTGAATCCGGGCGAGAGCAAGAAAGTCACGTTCACGATAGGAAAAGACGCCCTGAGTTTCTTCGACGCCGACAAACACGAATGGGTCGCGGAACCGGGCGAGTTCCACGCACTCATCGGAGCCGCATCGGATGATATCCGCGCTGACGTGGCCTTTACGCTCAAATAAAAGCCTTTTTGTTACACAATTTATATTATGTTAACTTGCGTATTTGGAAACACTCTCCTGCCGGGTAAAAATACCATACATTAGGTATAGATATCTCGCTAAACCGCCCGACCTTTGCGGTGTGAATCAAATACAACATTGATATGAAAAAAACATACAACATCGAAGTCGACTGCGCGAACTGCGCTCTCCTGATGGAAACCGCCGCCAAAAAGACCGACGGAGTCTCTAACGCCGTCGTCAACTTTATGACGCAGAAAATGATCGTCGAATTCCCCGACGGCGCCGACGACAAAACCATAATGAAATCCGTCCTCAAAGCCTGCCGCAAAGTCGAACCTGATTGTGATATAGAACTGTGAAATTATCGAAAAAACAGCAGAAAATGCTGATCAGGATAGTTCTGACGGCGGTTTTTACCGCTGCCCTGA
>JAFYIK010000149.1 GCA_017538685.1 Bacteroidales bacterium
CATTTCCGCCAAATAGCGCCACAGGGTGCCCCCATTAGAAGTGCTTGTGGGGCATATGAGTGTGGCGCTCCCCTCGATTTCGGCCCCAGCGCCACGGCCCACCCCGTTAGAGATGCCTGCAGGGCAGGTCGGCGTGGCGCTACTTTGCGGAAATGGGTGATTCTTCGTATCTTTGAGAAAGATGCTGAAGATTCCCACCAAATATCTGCTCCTGGTCAATGGCCTTCTTTGGACTGCCATTGGGACCAGAATTGCGTTAATCGGCATCGCCAGCTATCAGTGCCTGGAACACATACCTTGGTGGTACTTCCTGCTGTCGCTCATAGTCTTTGTGGGTTTCTGGTTTATGTTCACGGGAGTGGTGCGAAAGTACTCGGAGCGCATTATGGCGATGACCGAGCCGCGGACTTCCATCTTCAGAACCTTCAGTGTCAAAGGCTACATCATCATTGCCTTTATGATCACGCTGGGGATAACTCTGAAGCGCATACCTCAGGTGCCCGACTCCTTAATCGCGTGGTTTTACTGCGGCCTCGGCCCAGGCCTGCTCTCAGCGGGAATCCGCTTTATTGTTTATTTCCTCCAGCGCTTGAGCATAGGGAAGTAGCTGCGCATCATAGCTTTGTACTGCTCGGCGGTCATAGGTTCGGGGAGCATATTATTGACTTCGTCCACGAACTGGGCGCAGTGGTCGATCATTTCGTCCATCGTGCATTCCTGAAGGAACTTGCCGCCCGAAAAACAGTATTTGCAGTAGTCGAAGTTGATGCTGCCGTCCGCGTTCCGGCCGCAATCCTCGTCGCGAGTAAGAGGCATTCCGCAACTCTGGCAGAACTGGGGAAGCTGGCCGGGAACCAAACGCTTCTCCTTAACGGGGAAACTCGCCTCGTAAGACTCGAATTCAGAGGGCCTTAAATCAGCCACGAAATACCCGGCGGGCGGGCAGTATGTACCTTCGCGTGAACCCCAGTAGCCGGGGATCAGCTCCAAGGCCAGGAAGTACGGCACTTCGCTTTCGGCAGGCTCGCCGTGGTAATGAATCCGCAGCTTGCTGGCGAGATCGAAGCCCGCGTGTTTGTAGAACTCGATGTTACCTTCCATCTGCAGCAGACCCACGCCCAGCTCCCGGGCCCGCGCCAGAGCATACTGCAGCAGCTTAAGCCCATAGCCCTTGCGCTTGTAGTCCGGGTGGATGCTGATGGGCCCGAAGGTCCAGGAAGGGAAGGCGGTTCCGTCGGTCAACAAAATAGAAGCCTTGGAGAACATCACGTGCCCGATGATACGGCCGTCTTCTTCCATCACGAAATCCAGCTCCGGAATGAAAGCTGGATCGTTCCTGAAACAATGCAGCACAAAGTGCTCCTGGCATCCGGGACGATAAACGTTCCAGAATGCCTCGCGGGTAAGGTTCTCTACCTCCCGCCAGTCACGAGGTTGTTCTAAGCGGATAATCATATCATTTTAGAATAATCTTAACCCTGAAACCGCGGGCGGTGGGTTCTTCCACTATGTTTTTTACGCGTGCGCGCAGAGCATTAACAGCATCACTGGAAGGTAGCGGCGATTCCGTTATACCTTCAGCCATGAAGTCCAGGGCAGTTTCACCGGACAGCTCCGCGTGAGTAATGCGGAAGGTGAGCGGGCGGACGTCTTTCAGATGTTCGAAAAGCATTTCATTGGTAATGGAATAGGCTTCGTCGACCAGGGCGGAGAGGTTGTATTTGAGGCAGAACTGATTGAGTCCGGTATGGATCTGTAGATAGTCGAACTGATCGTCTACAATCTCGTAAACCAGTTTCTGGATGCG
>JAFYIK010000150.1 GCA_017538685.1 Bacteroidales bacterium
CGTTTCTAAGAAGATAATTCTGGGAAGCGGTTCGCCGCGCCGGCGCGAGCTCCTCGGGGGGCTCGACCTCCCGTTCACCGTGGACACCGGAAACACCTTCGAGGAGAGCTTCCCCGAGGGTACGCCGGCGCACCGGATTCCGGTGCTTATGGCCGAGGGCAAGTCCCACGGCTTCCACCGCCCGCTGGAGCCTGACGAGGTCCTTATCACGGCAGACACAGTCGTGATCCTCGAGAGGCCCGGAGAAGCCCCGGAAGTGCTTGGGAAGCCTCATTCCCGCGAGCAGGCAGTCAGTATGCTGCGCGAACTCTCCGGCCGCGTGCACGAAGTGGTCACATCCGTCGTCATACGCGACCTTGAGCGCACAAAAGAGTTCTCGGTGAGCAGCAAGGTCACTTTTGCCGAGCTCACTGACGACGAAATCAACTACTATATCGACACCTATAAACCCTTCGACAAAGCCGGTTCCTACGGCATCCAGGAATGGATAGGCTATGTCGGAATCTCCGGCATTACCGGCTCGTTCTACAACGTGATGGGCTTCCCGGTCCACCGCGTCTACCGCGAACTCCAGTGCTTCCTCTGAAGTTCACATATCCTTTCCGCTATGTCCCTCATCCGCTCGTCCTCGAAGCGGCGCGCCGGCTCATAGCCGACATCGACTCCGATCCCGAACTCTCGCATATCTTCTCCGAAGGCAAGATGCTCGGAGTCCTCGTCTGCTCCTCCCCCGACGGCGCCATAGTCACCCTCCGCGCCTTTTCCGGTCTCGCAGGCGGTCGCAGCACCATCCCCGGATTTGTTCCGCCAATATTCGATACTCTATCCATCCCAGAACTATGGACAGCTGCCGATGGTCACTGTGCCCCAAAAACCTGTGCCACCCTCGGCCTTTTCTCTACGGGGGACACCCCCGATGCCCCCTGCGGCCTTTCTCCCTTTCCGTATTTGTCTTCGCCAAATACCCGGGCCGGCCGGGCGTCTGATGACGCCTTGTTAACCTCCGCCAGGTCAGCCACACTCCAAGAAAGACTTTTCAAAAGCTATCGAGTGCAGAATGCAAGGGGTGAAATGTCGGATGTGAAGAAGATTTTCGAGGAGAGAGGGATGGTGCCGCCGGGAGGGACGGGAGAATGTGCGGGGCCGAAACTGTTAAATGAAGCGTATAAGAGGGGTTTGAAACCGTTGGCGATGGGCGAATTCTGGTATGGGCAGTCGCCCCGCAGCGGAGAGGTGCGTGAGCACGGAAGGTTTTATCCATCGTGTACCGGGAAGTGCGGTCCGTTGCTGAGCTGGATGATGCAGGGACTGGACGTGGAGGACAATCCGTTGCAGCGAAAACCGGACGCCGAAAGCATCAGGATTATCTACGAGGACGATGCGATTCTGGTAGCGAACAAGCCTTCCGGAATGCTCTGCGCGCCCGGTCTGACGGGCACGGATTCACTTCAAGAAATTCTTGAGAAAGAGCACGGCAAGTTATTTTCCTGTCATAGGTTAGATATGGACACAAGCGGCGTAATAGTCTACGCGAAAACGGTCGAAGCGCAGGCCTGCATCCAGCAGCAGTTCGAGCGCCGCGAGGTGGTGAAGACCTACCTGGCGCACCTCGTCGCAGGCAGCCGGCCGTGGCGCGGAAAGCGCAAAGGCACGATCGCGCTTCCGCTCTCGCCCGACTGGTACGACCGCCCGCGCCAGATGGTCGACCGCGAGCACGGCAAGCCCGCGATCACGGAGTTCGAGATCCTGGACATATTCCCCGACGGCGAGATGGACGTGCGCTTCACCCCCAGGACGGGCCGCACGCACCAGATCCGGGTGCACTGTGCTTCCCCGCTCGGCCTCGGTCGCCCCATCAAAGGCGACGCCCTTTACGGCAGCCCTGACGGCGGCAGACTGGAGTTATACGCCGAAAGCCTCAGTTTCCGTCATCCCGTGACCGGCGAAACCGAGACTTTCAGTCTGTAAAAAGAAAATGAGTTGTGACCTCACGGCAACAACTCATACTAACCACATAATTAATAACACTAAAACTAATAACCAATAGGTTGACGGCTGAGAACCAGCTCTTACTCAACCCGAATACAAAGGTACGACTTATTTTTTAA
>JAFYIK010000151.1 GCA_017538685.1 Bacteroidales bacterium
GCACGGCGCCTGATGGCGCCCTCGCGCCTTCGGCGCTCTATGGCCCACGCTCTGTTGCGGAAGGTGTTCGCCCCGTTTGCGGAAGGTGTGTTTTTGTGTGGCACACCTTCCGCATTCATTTTGCCTTACACATGCTCCAGTAGCACTCTCATTGCGGAAGGTGTCACATATAAAAACACACCTTCCGCACAGTAGCCAGCAAAAATCCCCATAATTGAGTATTTCATGAGGATTAAACTGCGGGTATATTTGTCTCAAGTAAATATTGAAAAATATGAGACACGTAGTTAAAGTTGTTTTATTGGCAATTGCATATGTTGCCTGTTTCGTTTTAGGTTCCACCACCGGCTTGATTCACCCCGCCTGCTATGCCTACGTGGGTGCTTTGCTCCCTTTGCTGTTCGCGTTCATCTTTCTTGGAGCAAGCAAAGTCATCAAAGATTTCGGTGTGGCTGTCGTGCTAAACGGCGTTGCTCTGCTCGTCGCTCTTCTCATCGGAGAGGCAGATGTATCACTAATAATAGGTATAGTCTTTCTGACAGCGCTCTCTGAACTGTTTAGATATCTGTTTCGAGCCGACTCCCGCAAAGCAATCCGCTGGAGTTTCGTTCCATTCGCATTTTCCTTCTTCGCCTATACCATCCACTGGTGGACCGACACGGAAGGATCCCTCGCCGCGGCAGTGGAAGAAATGCCGGCCGGCTATGATCAGTCGATGATTCCCGTCATCGACAACGTCCCTCTGCTTATAGTTGTCATGATCCTCACCATCCCCGTCGCCATCCTCTCGATGCGCCTCGCGGAACGGGTGCTTAACAAGTAAACAAACAGCCGCGGCCCTTCAAGGTCGCGGCTGCTGTTATTAATCATCCCTCAGACTAATACTCCTCCTCGTTAAAGAAGAAATCTTCTTTCGTGGGGTAATCGGGCCAGATGTCTTCGATGGATTCGTAGATCTCGCCGTCGTCCTCGAGCTCCTCAAGGTTCTCGATAACGTCCTCAGGGGCGCCTGAGCGGTTTGCATAGTCGATAAGTTCGTCTTTTGTTGCCGGCCAGGGTGCGTCGTCAAGGCTTCCGGCAAGTTCTAGTGTCCAAAACATAGTGTCTGTATTTATTTTTTATAATTTCTGATTTGGCGGCAAAGATATACAAAAAATCAAAGAATCATAACTATTTTTGCAGGACATTAAGACTATGGCATACACAAAAGAAGAAAAATACGATCTGAAGGTCACGGAAGAGATTGCGAAACACGTCAAAAGCATTCTCGACCTGCTGGGCGAAGACGCCGCCAGGGAAGGCCTGCAGAAAACTCCGGAGCGCGTTGCGAAAGCAATGCAGTTTATGACGAAAGGCTACCGGGAAGACGGAGTCCAGATCATCCGCAGCGCGATGTTCGAGGAGGAATATAGCCAGATGGTGCTGGTCAAGGACATAGAACTCTACAGCATCTGCGAGCATCATATGCTTCCGTTCATCGGCAAGTGCCACGTCGCCTACATCCCCAACGGGCATATCACCGGCCTCAGCAAGATCGCGCGCGTGGTGGAGACCTACGCCCGCAGGCTGCAGGTGCAGGAGCGCCTGACCGTGCAGATACGCGACTGCATCCAGGAAGCGCTGCACCCGCTGGGAGTGGCTGTGGTCATAGAAGCCAACCACACCTGTATGCAGATCAGAGGGGTGGAAAAGTCCAACGCCGTCACCACTACGTCCGCATTCAGCGGAGCTTTCCTCAATTCCGAAAAGACCCGCAATGAATTCCTGAACCTCATTAAATAGCCCCTCAAAAAGGATATTTATTCAATTTTTTGCAAATAATTGCACTGAATTAATGAATTATTTGTAAATTTGTGAGAATGTTTTTGAAAAAGACACTAACTAAATCCTAATAATTCAAAGTTATGGCCGAAAAAAATCTATTCAAAGAAGGCACAGGTGAAGTAGTTGCCGGTGGCGCTCTCTGTGTTTTAGAGAAGCTTTTGTATGTCATCTTCAAGTCTCCGTTTGCATTGTGGAGAATGTCCTGCGCACATCTCAAAGAGATCCGCGAGCAGGCCAAGCTTGACATCGAGAAGATCGACAAACCGCTTCCTTTCATTCTCTTCCTGGTAAGATTCATTTTTGATTTCTTGCTCCACACCGCAATCTTCCTGACCGTCATCGTTGCTCCTATCGCAGCAATCTATGTGACCATCGTCGGAATGAACGCCGAGTGCTACAAGGGATGGATGTTCTTCAGGGACCTGTTCGGAACATTCGCAGTGTTCTACTATGCAACTTGGGCAATCAGGCTTGTCATCGAGCTCCTCAAGGTTGTCGTCAAGTACGCTCCGGTTCTCCTCGGAATCATCTTCTACCCGTTCGGCATCATTCGCAACTTCTTCAAGTATTTGATGAAGAAGGCCGAGTTCAAGGCTGTGAAGTACGAGAAGAAACTTGCAGAATAATAAAATTGTTTTCTAAGGCCCCCGATTTTCGGGGGCTTTTTTTGTACCTTTACGGCTATGAAACAGAAAATGTACAAACTCGGCATCGCCTTCAGCGGCGGCGGGGCGAGGGGTGCGGCGCACTGCGGGGCCCTGCAGGCCTTTCGCGAATACGGCATCAGGCCGGACGTGGTCTCAGGAACAAGCGTGGGAGCCCTGGTGGCGACCCTTTATTCCTCCGGGTTCACTCCGAGGCAGATGATAGAGCTCTTCCAGGGCCTGAACTTTTTCAAGGATATCGTGACCCCGACCGTCCCGAAGGGAGGGATGTTCGATTCGAAGCCGCTCGTGGAGATCATCAGGAAGAACCTGCCGTATATGCGCCTTGAGTCGCTTCCGATCCCGACATATCTGGTGGCTTCCGATATTGAGCACGGCGTGCCTAAAGTGTTCAGCAAAGGCGATATAGCGCCGAGGGTGGTGGCTTCCTGCTCCATCCCCGTCGTCTTCCGTCCGATCACCATCAACGGCGTTCACTATGTGGACGGCGGCGCCTTCCAGAACCTTCCGGTTTCGGCCATCAGGGAGAAGTGCGAGACGGTTATAGCCCTTAACCTTATCAATCTGGAGGAAGAACACTACAAAGACAATCTGGTCTATGTGGCCAACCGTTCGTTCCAGATGATGATGGTGGCGAACAACGCCGTGGACGCCGCGCAGGCGGATATGCTCATCGAGCTGGACACCTTCGGCTGCACGGCATACGATATGTCCAAGCTCGAAGAACTGTTCTTCAGGGGGTATGACAGCACCGTGAAAGCCCTGGAAGAGAAAGGATATCAGCGCGTCCTGCCCAGGGAGGAAATAGTCTTCGCGAAGAAGAAAACCCTCTCGGAAGAGGTGGAAAACTATGAAGAAATCCTCAAGAAAACGGTGAAGAAGGGCGTCGCTGCGTTTGAATCCATCAAGAAGAACGCGAAATTGAGATAATGCAGATCTCCCGGACCCTGCGTAACTGGATGCTCCCGGCGGCGATGACGCTGGGCGTGGGCATCTACCTCGCGCTGCACCTGAGCGGCTCGGCGGGGGAGGCGGGGTATCTGCGGCTATGCGCGGCCGTGCAGCCGGTGATGGTGGCCGTGATGCTGTTCCTGCAGCTGAATCTCGTGGCCCCGCGCGACCTGCGTTTCCACCGCTGGCATTTGTGGGTGCTGCTGATCCAGGCGCTGCTTTTCGTGTCTATGGCCGTGCTCACGCTGCTCGTGCGCGACACCGGAGCGAAGGTGCTGCTGGAGTGCGCGATGCTGTGCTTCGTCTGCCCTACCGCTGCGGCCGCGGGAGTGATCACCATCAAGCTGGGCGGCGACCTGCCGGGGATAATGACCTACACCGTGCTGGCGAACGCGCTGGCGTCCGTGCTGATCCCGCTGATGGTGCCGCTGGTGCACCCCGCCGTGGATATGGGCTTCCTGCCGCTGTTCTGGGCCGTCGTCCAGCGGGTGTTTTCGATCCTGCTGCTGCCGCTGCTGGCGGCGTGGGGGATACGCTGGCTGCTGCCTGGGCTCCAACGCTGGCTCGAGCGCTACGCCGGATGGGCGTTCTACATCTGGGGCATCTGCCTGATGCTGTCCATATCGCTGGCGACCGACGCCCTGGCGGGCAGCGGGATAGGCCTCGGGCTCGCGCTCGGAATCGGGGGAGTGTCGCTGGTGTGCTGCCTGCTGCAGTTCGCCCTCGGCCGCCGTGCTGCCCGCCGCTATGGCCACGCCGAATCCGTCACCGCCGGCCAGGCCCTCGGCCAGAAAAACACGGGCTTCATCATCTGGCTCGGCATCCACTACCTGACCCCCGTCACCTCCGTGGCCGGCGGCCTCTACGCCATCTGGCACAACCTCTTCAACTCCTGGCAGCTCCTGCGCTCCGGTCGGAAGTAGCTTCTTCTCCCGCCCCGCCCGTGGCGCCTAAGTCCCTAACTACCAACAAATTACTTAAACTCGACTCCGTAATTCGAGGAGTCGAATATTGGCATCTCCTTGATTCACAGTTACTTATCTGCCACGGCCAAAATCCGTCGGAGATGGGGGGTACTTACGGAAAAACGTTATATTTGTAAAGATGACAAAGGAGGAGAAATACATTTTATTGGTGAAGCAGTGCAGGGCGTTGCTGGAAGGGGAGAGTGACGAGGTGGCGAGGATGGCGAACTTGTCGGCGCTGATTCACGAGACGATGGGATTCTGGTGGACGGGATTCTATCGGGTGCAGGGCGAAGAGCTGGTGCTGGGGCCCTTCCAGGGACCGGTGGCGTGCAGCCGCATCGCCTTCGGCCGCGGCGTGTGCGGCACCGCCTGGAAGGAGGGACGCACCGTCATCGTGCCGGACGTCGAACAGTTCCCCGGGCACATTGCCTGCTCCTCCGCCTCCCGCAGCGAAATTGTCGTGCCGGTCATACGCGAAGGCTCTGTCGCTGCCGTTTTGGATATCGATTCCCGTGAATTGAACACCTTCGACGACACGGACCGCGTTTATCTGGAACAGATATCGGAAATACTTAAATAACTTCGCCGCCCAGGAAGACCTGGCGGATGAAGGGAGTGGTGTAGTTGTAGGCGAGGCGGGTGAGGGACCAGCCGGGCTGTGTGAGGATGAGGTCGGCGCGTTTTCCGCGGGTCACGGAGCCGGTCTGCGAGCTGAGGCCCAGGGCGGCGGTGCCATTGAGAGTGACCGCGGCCAGCGCCTCCACAGGTGTCAGCTTCATCTTGATGCATCCCAGAGCCATCACGAAACGCATATCTCCCGAGGGTGATGAGCCGGGGTTGTAGTCCGAGGCCAGCGCCAGAGGAAGACCCGCGTCCACGAAAGAACGAGCCCGGCCGTACGGAAGTCCGAGGAAGAACGATGACCCCGGTAACATAACTGGAATGGTTTCAGACCCTTTCAGCGCAGAGATTTCCGCGTCGGTGGTTCTTTCCAGATGATCTACGGACAGGGCACCGAACTTGACTCCGACCTGGACTCCGCCGCTGACACCCAACTCGTTTGCGTGGATCTTCGGGCGAAGACCATATTTCAAGCCCTCCTCCAAGATTCTTGCAGTGTCCTCAGGAGTGAAGAAACCTTCGTCGCAGAACACATCGATGAAATCGGCAAGTTCAGCGGCGAAAGGAATCATTTTCAGAACTTCATCAACATATTCGGCGTGAGTGTATCCTCTTCCGACAGCGTGCGCTCCGAGGAAGGTCGCTCTGACGAGCGCCGGCACGGCCGCCCTGATGCGCCTTATCACGCGAAGCATCTTCAGCTCGTCCTCGAGCCGCAGCCCGTACCCGCTCTTTATCTCCAGGGCGGCCGTGCCGGCGCTCAAAACTTCCCGCACGCGCGCCATACTCTGCTCGAACAACGAATCTTCGGATGTGTCGTGCAGCAGGTCAGCGGAGTTGAGGATACCGCCGCCGCGGGCTGCGATTTCCTCGTACGACAGCCCTGCGAGCTTGTCGAGGAACTCGCCTTCGCGGCTCCCGGCGTAGACCAGATGCGTGTGCGAGTCGCAGAACGCGGGAAGAACGAGGCCGCCGGCAGCGTCGATGACTTCGCCAAAACAAGGCGCTGAGCCGGTGCCGAAATCCACGATCCGCCCACCATCGATCTGCAGCCAGGCATCGTGCAAGACGCCCATCCGAGACATCTCGGAGCCTCGTAAAACCGAGACTCCCGACGGCACGATTCCGGCCAGTTCGCCTATGTTGACTATAGTAATCATAGGTAGTTCTTCTCGCGAAGGAATTCGACAGACTTCTCGATCAGCGGATGCATATAGCTGTCCACAGCAATGAACGGGACGACCTCCCTATATTCTTCAAACACTTTCTCCAAGAGCGGGGAAGACTTCAAAGGCCTCCTGAACTCCAGCGCCTGCGCGGCGTTGAAAAGCTCGATTGCGAGAACAGTCTCCACGTTGTCCACCACCCTGACCAGTTTGGTCGCGGAATTCGAACCCATCGACACGTGGTCTTCCTGGCCCTGAGACGAAGGGATCGAATCGCACGACGCAGGCCAGCAGAGGCCCTTGTTCTGCGAAACTATCGACGCCGCGGTGTACTGCGGAATCATAAAACCGCTGTTAAGGCCGGGGCTGGCGACGAGGTATTTGGGCAGGCCGCGAAGGCCGTGAATCAGCTGGTAGGTGCGCCGCTCGGAGATCGAAGCAAGCTCGGACATCGCTATCGCAAGAGCGTCCATCGGGATGGCGATCGGCTCGCCGTGGAAATTGCCGGCGGAGATTATCATATCCTCGTCGGGGAAGATGTTCGGGTTGTCGGTGGCCGAGTTTATCTCGTTCTCTATAACGGACTTAACGTA
>JAFYIK010000152.1 GCA_017538685.1 Bacteroidales bacterium
CCCAGCAGCGTATATTGAGGATAGGCGGCAAGAATTACTGCCCGACCTGCCCTCACTTCAACGGCGAAAAATGCATTAAACTGCCATACGAATACTGCAAGATCACCAGAAGCACATAAGGCCGTAGGAAGCCGCTTCATCATCCACATTCAAAACTTGGCTGACAGCCGGAAAGACGGCTCAATGGGGAGGGCGAGAGTGAGTATAAACACTATTAACACTGGGATATTGCCCCCCCCATTTTAAACTTGGCACACGAATAACAACAATATGAAAACCGCACACTACATCGTAAATCCCTACACGGGAGACCTTCAAACGCTTCCTGAATGGAAGGAATATGTTGAGTCCAATAGCGAATGGACCAAAGTTACCGACGCGCTATGTATCTGCATCATCCCGGAAGACGGAACGCCCTTCGTGTTCCCTAAAAAAGACCTCGGACGGATGTCGTGGGAAGACGCAATGCAGGCAGCAAGCAAAGCCGTGATACCCCTTCCGAAGCAGTTCCTGGAAAAGTTCTCCACGGGCCTTGAGCTGTCCCTTCCTACTCGCAAACAGGGAATAGATATAGGGGACTGCAACTATGCGCTCCCGAAAGATGAACAGCCCGAAATCCACCTTGATGACACACTTGAAGCTATCGGCGGCCAGCCGTTCTCCGGCACGTACTTCTGGTCGTCCTCCCGGTACAACGCCAACACCGCGTGGTGCTTCTACGGCGGCAACGGCGCCGCGTACCTCAGCTACTTCTACAGCGCGTGCAGGGCCCTGCCCCTCGTGCTTTGTCCTGGCGCGAAGCGCCCTTAACCTTAGAGCTTCGGCCCTGCCGCGTCGCACAGCAAGGCAGGGCCTGGCACTATCCAAGCAAGACACTCTCAACCCATATAGCAGAATGACTTTCAAAGAACTTATGAACACAGCGCCCTCCCAGAAGCAGGGGCTGATGTACGCCGCCATTGTTCAAGACGGCTTCACAATCACTACTGCCCGATCCTACGCGACCGGCGACCGCAAGCCTAAACTCCCCGAGCAAGTGAACATCCAGAGGCACGTCAAACGCATCTTTGGCCAGATGTACGCCATCGACGAGCTCTTCCCAGCCTCATAACGCTATGGCGTACCTGATCATCCTTCAGGGACCGCCGTGCTCCGGCAAGTCTACCTGGGCCCGCTCCGAAGTGGAAAGGGCCCCGAAACGTCGCATTATAGTCAGCCGCGACGACATCCGGCACTCGATGGGTGACTACTGGAATACGGAACGGGAACCACTTGTGAACGCCGTCGAGGACTTCACGATCCGCGAAGCCATTCGCCGCAGCCACACAGTCATCGTAGACGGCACGAACCTCGAGCCCTCCAGGATAGCGGCGCTCAAGCAGCTGGCCATAGACATCGACACCCCTTGCGAGTTCAAGGAGTTCTACGTCAGTTTCCCGGAAGCTGTGAGACGTGACGCGAACTCGGACCGCAGGCACCACCTTGGAGAAGCGGCTATCCGACAGTTCTACGAAGCATACTACCGCGAGAAATATGAGCGGGAAATCGAAGAAAACCCTGGCCCCTATCTGGCAAAGCCCGCCACCTTCGAGGCCCGCCTCATTTTATCTCCGGACGGAAGCGTCTCCTGGCACCCCACCCCTTCAGACCTGGACAGCATCCGTAAGATGTCTGCCCTTCGCTTCCCCTTCTCCTCCATAGCCCTCGGGCTGGAAGTGCCGGTAAGCGAAGTCGCCCGACTGCTGAACACGCCCGGCAATTCCGCCTATGAGGCCTACCAGGCCGGCAAAGTCGAGAGCGAAATTCTCTACCGCGACCGGATCCGCAGGGCTGCTGAAGCGGGAGATATCGAGGCTATAAAAGTCCTTGAAGAATGGGCGAAGAACCAGCGAAAGGAAGAATTAGGATTCTGATATGGTTGACCTCTCGAACATAAACGTCGAGCGCGCCCCCTCCTTCGCAGAGCTTGAAGAGCGTGCGAGCATTATGCCCCACGTGGATCCGGAAAAGCAGACCGCTCCGGAAGAGGAGGGCGAGCAGCTGGACGGGCCGGCCGAGAGCCACGCCCTGAAGCAGCGCTACCGCTACCGCCGGGCCTATAGCGAATGCGAACTGCTCGACGCCCTGGGGACCGAGGGCTTCCACTTCGAGAAAGGCACATCATACAACTTTATGACACGCGGGGACGTCGATGCGCTATCATACCTTAAAGCCGTGCTCCGGCAGCAAGACATCGAACGCCTTCTGCTTTCAACCTGGTGCGTCGCCCCCGAAGACG
>JAFYIK010000153.1 GCA_017538685.1 Bacteroidales bacterium
AGAGATGAAGAATATTAAAAGAAAAAACCCGGATTCATCACCAGCACATAAGTCTGGGAGAGGAACTACCGGGACTGCACCGCAAATGTATGAAAAATATTGTTTTAACAAAAAATTTTTCGACAATTCGTTTTCCCCGGCCAGAATGAAACCCTATTACGACCGTTATCAAGGTAATGAAAATAAGGCGCTGAGGCATTATCGTCAAAACATTCAACTTGCTGAGGCGCTCTTTCCGTCCCTTTCCATTTACGAGGTAGCACTCAGGAACTCGCTTATACGAGAATTGGAGAGGATGACCGGAAAGAAAGACTGGTACGAATACTTTTCTACAGTTCCTGCCCTCAAATCACTGGAGAGCCTTGTGGACGCGGCTAAACAGCATATCGTCAAGCGGGGAGAAACGGTAACTCCGGACAAGATAAACGGTGAACTTACTATGGGCTTCTGGGTGCTGTTGTTCAACGCAAAATATGAGCGTATTCTGTGGAAGGATTTACGTAAAGCCTTTTCTCATATGCCTAAATCAATGCGAAAGCGCAAGTACGTGTCGGCCCCACTCAACGACATTCGAGCTTTGCGCAACCGTGTGTTCCACAATGAGTCTATCAGTTGGAGTCTCTTACGTCTAGAAGATCTTCATCGCTCCATCCTAGAAGTCTGTTCGTGGATAAATCCGGCAATGCCACTATGGATTAAAACGGTAGAGCGCTTTGACAAAGTAGTTCTATCAGTCAAGCGTAATTGGTACGGATTTAACGTTGTTCGATAGCAAACCTTAAAAAAACCAGGAACCCATTCGGATTCCTCCCCTGCCCCCGAATCCGCGGTAGGACGGTGACCTTCCCGCAGAGCGGGGAGGTGTGCCGCTCGCAAGCAGACCTTGAACGGCATTGCTATTTCGCGCCAAAATGAATAACTTCGCGTAAACAAACTAACCATATGAAACGACTGATAACCCTACTCTTTTGCCTTGTCGGTGTTGTTGCTTACGGGCAGAAACAAAAGTGCGGAGACATATTGGTGATCGATGCGGCGAATCATATCGATCAGGGATTTGACTCGATGATCTGGCCGTATATCTGGGATATTCCGCTTTCCACATTCAACGAAGAATTTGTCGTTATTGCGACCAAGAATATCGAGACTGATGAGACGCGATACACACATCTCAATCTCATTAAGCGAGGCAAGAAAGACAAGACCATATCCGATTATCTCTATCTGTGGAATGACGCCCACGAAACGTTGTATCAGGTCGGAGACAAATATGTCGAATTCTGCCCCGGCAGTTCTTTCCACAATGTGTATGTCATCGACGAGTCATCTTCCGATTATCCTCTGAAGAAAAATGGCAACCTCTGCTTTGCCGAGCACGACTGGTCGGAGAGGCTCAGTTCGTTTGCCTTTGACGAATTCTCGCAGTCTCAGATTGTGGAGAGCAACAGGACAATCAGGCCTAAGGACGTATGGCAAGTCGAGTACGCAAACCAGGGTTATGTACTGAGCGTCAAGAGCGCCGAAAAAGAAATCGCATTCGACTGGCATATTAATGAACGTTATATCCAGTGCTCCATTTCTACCCCTAACGGAAGCGAGACTCACGGCATCGGCTTTTCCGAACCGGACAAAGTGGGCAGATGGACCAAGGCGATAATCTACGACTACGACTATCCCCGTGACAAGATGGTGCCGGTCGCGCAAATCCACCGATTCTTCCTTCCTAATGACTCATATGAAGAATATGCCCGGAAAGGCTTTGAAATCGAACTCGCTGAAGATGTCAATCTCGAATTAGCCCAAAAGTACACAATTCAGCCTGACGAAGAAGATATTGAGGAAGAATCTATTCCATTCCAACTTTCAGAAAAAAAGCCGAGTTTTCTCGGTGGAGACACAAAAAAATTCACGCAATGGGTGAACGAAAGGCTTGTCTATCCCGAGGATGCAAAGGAGAATTGCATTCAAGGCGAGGTGTTACTACGCTTTACCGTGGACACGGATGGCTCGGTAACAAACGTTATCGTACTTAGGAGCGTTTATCCTTCCCTAGACAATGAAGCAGTCCGCGTTGTGTCCAGCTCTCCCAAATGGGAACCGGGAAAGCAGAGAGAGCGCCCGGTCAAGGTAACGTATACCTTCCCTATCGGCTTCTATTTAAGAGATCTAGAGGATGGGGCAGTGATACTCAAGCCCCGCAAAGGATTCCTTGGCTTTATCGACCGAATAACCAATTATCGCTGGAGGAATCGGTAACTATCTTCACCCTCTCTGCGGAAGGTCCCCGACTCACGCCCCGGGATCGAAATAGACCCCCACTTCGGAGAGGATCGGCACGTCGTGGGCGCCGGTGATGGTGATGCGCAGGCGGGAGGCGGCAGTCGGCGGGAGGCGAAGGATGCGCTTGTAGCCTACGGTGGTGCCGCGGGCGATTTCGGTCCACGCCCCTCCGACCCAGGCCTCCACCGTGAACCCGCTGATCCGCTGGCCGAGTCGGATGTCTTCCTGAAGGAGTAGAAGGTTGAACGTGTCTGAGCCCTGAAGGTCCACGACGAAGGAGCGCGCGCGGAGGACAGCGTGGCTCTCGAACGACCCGTCCAGCAAGCGCCGGCCTGCCACGCCGGAACGCCCACCGAGCGCACCAATCCACGCCCCGCCGCCGACTCGGACCCTCCTCGCGAGGTTCCTGGCGAAAACGCTGTCGCGGCGCGCGCGGAACTCCATCAGCCGCAG